>NZ_JANWXB010000208.1 GCF_025055495.1 Thermoflexus sp.
AAACCCCCAAATGAAAAATGGACAAAGCGTTAGGCCCGAAGGGGGTGGGAAATCTTTCAGAAACGGAGCTCGGGTCTTTGGCCCCCCACCCCGCTTCCCCAATCCAAGACCGACGAAGCACTCGCTTATTTCCCTCGGAGGGCCAGCGCCATCCGATAGATCACCTGGCGTGGCCATCCTGAGGCCCGCGCGATCTCGCGGGCGGCCTGCGCCGGGGACATCCCAGCCGCCAACAGTTCCTGAAGGCGGTTTCGCACCTCCTCCTCTTCCCAGCGGGCAGTCTCCTCCGGCACCCCGGCGATGACCAGGGTAAACTCCCCCCGGGGCTCGACATGGCCGAAGTGTTCCAGGATCTCCCGCACCGTTCCCCGACGGATCTCCTCATGGAGCTTCGTGAGCTCGCGGGCCACCGCCATGGGGCGATCGCCCAGGACCTCCAGGATGTCGCGCAGGGACTCCCGCAGGCGGTGAGGCGCCTCGAAGGCCACCAGAGTCCATGGAAGGGCGGCAACTTCCGCGAGCAGGCGCCGTCGTTCGCCGGGCTTGCGCGGCAGAAAGCCAAGGAAAACGAAGCGATCCGCTGGGAGGCCCGAGGCGACCAGGGCGGTCACCGGGGCGGAGGGCCCGGGGATGGGGACCACCGGGAAGCCCCGATCCAGCGCGGCTCGAATCAGCGCATAGCCCGGGTCCGAGAGGCCGGGCATCCCGGCCTCTGAAACCAGCGCCACATCCCCTCGGGTCAGCGCTTCCAGAATCTGGGGAAGGCGCACCGGCTCGTTATGTTCGAAGTAACTGATCATCGGGGTATGGATCCCGTAATGCTCCAGCAGGATGCGGGTCCGACGGGTGTCCTCCGCGGCGATCAGGGCGCATTCCCGCAGCACACGCAGGGCCCGCAGGGTGATATCCTCCAGGTTGCCGATGGGCGTACCCACCACATAGAGGGTTCCCATCTCCACCTCCCGGTTCCATCGATCCACACAAAAAGGGCATGCCTTTCCCCGGCATGCCCCTGATCCATCGTGGGCCCTTTGAGGCCCCTGAGGGGTGAACAAAAATCCTCAGGAATGGAAAGCATTATCCTCCCTCATTTTAACCCAAGTCGCTACCACTGCTTTGTCCAGTTATAAACTGAGGATTTGTGGAACCGACGCCCGTCCGGGAGGTAACGGCCTCCCCCCCCCCCACGGCCCGAACGGCCGTGGGGAGGGGGGAGAAAAGATCTTTCGGGGGCGGTGCGGGGGCCAAAG
>NZ_JANWXB010000231.1 GCF_025055495.1 Thermoflexus sp.
TCGCCAGCCGGATCGCCTTCAAAGACGCATACCTGAAAAATCATGAGGACCTTCCGGTGCTTTACCAGATCCGGGACGGCGTCGGCATCGATCGGGACCTGGGAGCTGCCCGTTCGGGCATCAAGTATGACTTTGAGACAGTGGTCCCCGGGGCCCAGTTCGCCATCGAGATCGTAGGCGAAAACTTGGAGGATTGGGAGATCGGCCTCCTCCTCACGGTCCTTCAGTTATGGTCTGACGGCGGGATCGCCATCGGCGGTAAATCCACCCGCGGCCCTGGCTGGGGGACGCTGCGCGAGATTGCCCTCCGCCGCGTGGATCGGACGAACTTGCTGGACTACCTCCGACAGCGGAGCGCCCCCCCTGTGTCGGACTGGGAAACTTTCCGAAACGCCTTTGCGGCAAAGCTGCAGGAGGTTGGCCATGCATAAGACCCGCTATAACGTGCTGCGCCTCACCTTGCACCTCAGCCCGCAGGGCCCATTGCTGATCAAGTCCGGTGCCATCTCCGCCAACCCTACCCTACCCGACATGCAATTCGTTCGGACCTTTCACCCCCAAAGGGGGGAGACCGTCTACATCCCCGGCTCCTCCTTCAAGGGTGTGGTGCGCGGATTCGTCGAGAAGGTGCTGCGCACCATCGATCCGCTGCCTCAGCAAAGCGGCCCTGATCCCCAGAAGGGGTGGAGGTGGGCCTGCGCGACGTTCGAGGCCAGGGAGACGGAGCGGAAAGATCGGAACAAGTGGAATTGCCCCCAGTGGATCCATGACCGATTTCGAGATCAGGAGCCGGAATCATGGGCGATTTATTCGTCCTCATGTGGCGCCTGTCGGATCTTCGGCCATACCCGTCTGAAGGGCCGCGCGGCGTTCACCGACTTTCTCCCGGTTGATCAGCTAAGGACAGAGATTCGATATGGGGTTGCGATCTCCCGCCTAAGCCACGCGGTGGCCCACGGACCCTTTGAGATGGAAATCGCGGTCTCTGGGACTTTTGAGGGCCATCTGGTGCTGGAGAACTTCGAGCTGTGGCAGGTGGGCCTTCTGGCCCTCGCCATCGAGAGCATGAACCAAGGGTTTCTGAAAGTCGGATTCGGCAAGAACCGCGGGTTTGGCGAGGTGAGAGTGCAGGTTGCCTGCGCTGTGCTGGAGGAAGCCATGGTGAACGCCCAGCGGGATGTCTGGTGCGGATTGGGCGCGTTCGCAGATACAGAAGAACGCAAGCGTTACGGTCTGGAGGGGATCGACCGGATGGATGGCATGCCGGAGGGACAAGCGGAGACCGTAGGCTTATATTTGCGTCGGGTCTATACAGAGGAACATTGGTCCCAGATCGCCCCTCGGCTGATCCAGGGCATCGCTGCGACCGTGTAGGAGGGCGGAAGATGACAGCGGCATACGTCTACGCGCTGGTGGGGACGCCAGAAGTCCTCCGGATCCGCCTGGAGGCGCTGGGCCAGCCTCTCTTTCACTGGGCGGCCGACGAGGGAGGCTTGCGCATGGGCCAGGGAGCGCCGTCGGACTGGAGAGATCAGGGCGCCGCCTTCGGGCCGAAAGGCGAGCTCCGTTGGTGGCGGGAGGGGGAGACCTTCCGCGCCCTGTTGCTCGTGGACGAGCCCCAGCCGGATCTATCTCCATCGCTGGGGGAATGGAGCGCGGTAGATCAGGAGTTCGACCTCCAGAACCTTCGCGATATGCGGATCCATCCGGACTTCGATCAATACCCGCATAACCGCCATCGGGGCCGGATGTCGACCCGGATCTTCTATCGAAACAGGGTGCCGGTCTTTATCAGCCTGCGGGCGCTCAAGGAAGGAGAGAAGGAGCGATAGAGATGCGAGGCCCTCAGAATCCCCAACCGAAGCCCTTTTTCTGGATCTCATTGCGCGGAGAGCCAACGAAGGATAAGCCTGCGCATCATCTCCAGTTTGTGGGCTTTAGCGGACGCATGGAGCTGGAGATCGAAGTGGTCTCCGAATATCTCTTTGTGGGCGGCGGGCAGATCGATCTTTTTAAGAATGAGGGTCGAGAACAGGCCTACTACGTCTTCGCCCGCCGGGGCGATCAGCTGATCATCCCCGGCACCAGCATCAAGGGCGCCGTCCGCAGCGTGGCGGAGGCCCTTTCGAATTCATGTGTGAAGGTTCGTGCCCGCGACGAAAAGATACGTTCCTCCCACGAGGCCTGCCGGGACGAAAAAGAGCTGTGCCCAGCTTGCCGCCTGCTCGGGACCACCGGATATCGAGGTCGCGTCCATTTTACGGACGCGATCCCTGTCGGCGAGGTCCAAACTCATTACATCAAGATCGCCG
>NZ_JANWXB010000234.1 GCF_025055495.1 Thermoflexus sp.
CCCCTCCCTTACAAGTGTTCGTGCGGTGCCGGGGGCCGAAGGCGCCCCGCACCCCCCGGCGAAGGAAAAGCCCGTGTTGGCAGTCGGGCGCGAAGCAGAGCGTCCGTCCCTTGCGTCCTCCGACAAAGAAACGGGGCGCGCCCGATGGTAAACGGGAACATGTTCGCAGCTGGACATGGAGCGAAGCGCCCTTTCTCGCTGTGCGTTCAAGGAGAAGGGCACATCCGACTTCGGGAGAAATGTTTCAACCTTCGCAACGAACGGACACATTGAACCGGTCAGGAGGCAGAACATGCAGGTGGTCCGCACGATCGCTGAAGCTCGCGCGATCCGACGGGCCCTTCCAGGCCCATGGGGTTTCGTGCCGACGATGGGGTATCTCCACGAGGGGCATCTCTCCCTTGTCCGTCGGGCCCGCGCGGAGAACGATCGGGTGGCCGTCAGCATCTTCGTTAACCCCACCCAGTTCGGGCCCCACGAGGACTACAACCGCTATCCGCGTGATCTGAACCGGGATCTCCGGCTGTTAGAGCCCCTGGGGGTGGATCTCGTTTTCGCGCCTCCGGTTGAAGAGATGTATCCGCCGGGCTTTCAAACGTGGGTGATCGTTGAGGAGGTCAGCCGGCCCCTGGAGGGCGCGGCGCGGCCTGGCCACTTCCGGGGCGTGGCGACCGTAGTGGTCAAGCTCCTGAACATCGTCCAGCCGGACCGGGCGTATTTCGGTCAGAAGGACGCCCAGCAGGCCGTTGTGATCCGGCGGATGGTTCAGGACCTGAATATCCCGGTGGAGATCGTGGTCTGCCCAACCGTTCGAGAGCCCGACGGTCTGGCCATGAGCAGCCGGAATACCTATCTGAACCCGGAGGAACGACGAGCGGCCACGGTGTTGTTCCGGGCTCTTCAGGCCGCTAAAGCGCGTTATGAACAGGGGGAACGAGATGCGGAGCGCCTGCGGGAGGTGATGCGGGAGGTCATCCGGGCCGAGCCGCTGGCCCGCCCGGATTATGTGAGCGTGGCAGATCCAGAAACCCTGCAGGAGTTAAGCTGGGTGGAGGATCGAGCGCTTCTCTCGCTGGCCGTCTATATTGGGAAGACCCGGCTCATCGACAATATCCTCCTCCCCGAATGAGGGGGATGGATCTTTGAACCCTTCCAGGGAATGGAGGGGCCGGCATGTCGCTTTCGACAGCCCTGCTCGTTGCCAAAGATCTTTGTCCGACGGGAGTTCAACTTCAGGCGGCGAGCCCGATCCAGGCGCCCTCACGAGGGAAACAGGCCAGGCCCCTCCCCCCTTTCTCCCCCACCTCTGGGCCTTAGGGCCCCGGGGAGGGGGAGAAAAAACATTTTCGGGGCTGGGGCGTCCCCGAAGGCGGCGCACCAAGTCCCAAAACCTGCGGGGGAGGGCGCGGATTGCGCTTTGTATTGGTGGGCGGCCTCGCCCGCCCACCCAAATGATTCGATCCGCCTGCCCCGAGGCTCGAAGGATCTTTTCCCCGGCCCCTCCCCTCTCCCCTTGGGGGGGAGGGGAAGAAAGGCTCAGGATACAGATGGCCGCAGCGCAAGGAGGAGAGGCTCATGCTGCTCTGCATGGACATCGGGAATACCAACATCAAGGCAGGGGTCTTTCATGGGGAATCCCTGATCGCCCACTGGCGGTTCTCCACCCAGCGCCATCGCCTGGCTGATGAATACGCGGCCCTTTTCATGAACCTCTTTGCCCTTCATCAGATCCGCCCCCATGAGATCCGAGGTTGCGCCATCGCTTGCGTGGTGCCTCCCCTTCGGGCTGTGTTTGAGGAGATGATCCGGCATTACCTGGGGATTGAACCTCTCATCATTGGGCCCGGGATCAAAACGGGGATCCGGCTGGCGGTAGAGAACCCCCGGGAGGTGGGCGCGGACCGGGTGGCGAACGCCGTGGCCACCTTTCGGTTGTATGGAGGACCGGCCATCGCGATCGCCTTCGGGACCGCCACGGTGTTCGATGTGATTTCAAAGGAAGGAGAATACCTGGGAGGAGCGATCGCTCCGGGGATCCTGGTGGCCGCAGAAGCCCTGGTCACTGCGGCCGCCCAGCTGTATCAGGTGGAACTCGCCCGGCCTCCCCGGGCCATCGGCCGTAATACGATCCAGGCGATGCAATCCGGCCTGATCCTGGGGTTTGCGAGCATGGTGGAAGGAATGATCGATCGACTCCAGGCGGAACTGGAGGAGCCCGCGCGGGTGATCGCCACCGGTGGCCTGGCCGATATCATCGCCCATGAGGTTCGGGCCATCCAGGTGGTTGACCCTCACCTGACGCTGCACGGACTCCGACTCCTCTTTGAGCTGAACCGGCGGGGAAGGTGAGGGGAGAGCTTCGAGAAGGGTGGCGAAAGGCTTCTCCGGGCTGGGCGGGCCGTCTTGGGCGGCCTGCCCAGCCCCAACCCCCTGGGAGGGGATCATGAGGCCCGGGGGCGCGAACGGAGCCGTCGGGCCAGAAAGGCGAGCAGCAACACGCCGACCGCGCCCAGTCCCCAACCCAAGCTGCTCCCCCCCGTTTGGGGCAACCCACCGGGCCGTGGGGTAGGCGTCGGGCGGATGGGGGTGGCGGTGATCCCGGGAGTTGGGGTGGCCGTCGGCTGGCCGGCCACGACAACCGGTGGGGTCGGCGTGGCGGTCGGGATGGGCGTGGGGCTTGGGGTGGGCGTATAGGTCGGCGGCAGCGGGCTCGGCGAGGGGATCGGTGTTCGGGTCGGGGTGACCGCAGGCGCCGCCGGCCGCCCCCGAGCCGGGCCGCTCAGGGCCAGATACAGGCCGATCGCGAAAAGCAACGCCACAAAAAGCCCTCCCAGGACCAGCGCGCCCAGCAGAAACGCCCGGTTTGGACCTTCCTCCGGGGGCAGCTCTTCCAGATCGATGTCGGCCATTGGAGTTGCCTCCTGATCGGGATCTTTGATCTCCTACTTCTTCTACTTCTTCCCAAGGGTCAGGGTTTCAACTGACATAATGTAGCCTCGGTGGCCTGCCCACCCCAAATCCCCTTACAGGTCTTTAAGAACGGAGAATTTCCACGTTATAAACCGGGACCCTGATCCGGACCTCCTCGCCATCCAGATGGATCTCCGCGCACCAGCTCCGCAGACCGCTATCCAGCGTCCACGGGTGAGCGGAGATCCCAGACACCGTTCCGGTGCGCCCCCGATAGGGTTCCCGCAGCAGGCGCACCCGCATGCCGGGCTGAAGAGGGACCTCTCCGGCAGGCTCGGGGGGAGGAGGACTCTCCGTGGGAACAGGGATCAGGATCTCCGGGCGACCGGGCCGGCCATCAAGGCCTGCTGGGGGCCGCAGCACAAAGGCCTCTCGCCCCTGATAGAGGGAAAGGATCCGAAAGATCCCGGGATGCATCGGAAGACGGCCGAACCCTTCGATCAGAACAACGGGAAACGATAGCTCGCGCAACATCGGCAAGAGGGAAGCCTCCATACTCCCGGCGATGATCCCCCGAACCTGAAGCCGTTCCGCCTGCTCCAGGGCGCTGGGTTCGATCCACGCTCCTCCCACCACAAGGGTGCCCTGCGCAACGGGATCGATCGCCCGCGCCCGTAATGGCTCCGCCCCGCTGGTGACGATCCGGATCATCCCACTGAAATCCGCGCCGCTGGACCAGAAGGCCTGGATCAGGGCGCCGGTCGTTTCAATCACCGCGCCATAACTGGGAAGAATCTCCACGACTGTCCCCGGGAAACCCGCCCGAAGCTCTAAAGGGCGCACCCCAGCCCGGATCAGGACCTTCCCCCCTCCTGCCGCGACGATCTCCCCCTCCACCGGCGATCGCGCCTCTAAGGTGCGCAGTCCCAGCCAGACCCGCCGCCGCGCCAGGATCTCCCGAGCCCGCACCGGAGCGCCGGGCTTGCGCCGTAAATAAGCCGCGGCCCGTTCAGGCGCAACTTTCAGCGCCCGGGCGATATCCACGATCACTACCCCGGCCGGTTGCTCCGCCATCGCGAGAACGGTAGCGGCTTCCACCGCATCCCCCCGCTGAACCAACACTTTCCCGGGAACAGGCAGCCGACGCTCCCGACGGATCGTCGCCAGGGGCACAAATTTAACCGCCTCCGGGTAAAAACGCAGCGCTTCCATCATTGGTTTAACTCGAAGGTGAGGATGGCTCGTGCCTTGCCCATTTTCCTTTAAGGTTTGGAGCGGAGGCGGCGCCTTCAGCAGCCTCCCCATTCCCAAAATCGGAGGGGAACACGCCCTCGCATCATTCCGCCAATTCCGGTGGTGTTTCACCGCTGATGGACGAGGAAGGTAGCGTCAACGGCCCTTTCCCCAAGGCCTTCCGAATCCCCAGGAATTAGAGCCCCCCGCCCAGTGCGCCGATATCCCAGAGCCAGCGCCGGATCTGCTCCCGGCGCGCTTCGGGATCTTCCGCCAGGCGCAACGGACGGCCCCGTCCGTCCACGATGAGCCCCAACCATCCGCCTGGAATGCGGATCCGCCGGGGGGTGCGTCGAGGCCCCCACCCCAGATCCACCGGGCGCCGCATCCGGAACCGACGCAGTTCGGTTTCCCCAACCCCTGGGATCGGGACCACTTCCAGCCGGCCTCCCCGCACCTCGATTTCATATACAGACTCTGAGCCATCCGGCGCGCGATGATGCACCTCAACGGTGAACAGCAACTCGTCCAGAGCTACCGGGCTGTCCAGAGCAGGAGCCAGAACGGTGGCCAGAGGGATCCATGGCCGGCTGCTCACCACTTCCATCGCCAGCAAGGTGTCCAGGGCCGCCAGAGCCCCTAACCCTGGGGTGAGCCCGACCGGATCCCAGAGCAGGGTGGTGATGCCCACCGGCTGTAACGCGTCCAGGGCCACCAGCGCCAGCGCGCCCGGACGGGCATGGGAGGCAAAAGCTCCGCCGGTCAGGAGGATCGGTTCAAAGGCCCGAGCGGACCGCACCAATTCCGGCCAGAGCGAGCGCAATTGTTCCCAGGCCTCCGCGATGGCCTCCCGGGCGAACGCCAGCTCGATCCACATTTCTTCCATCGTTTGAGGGATCGAGAGCGGATGCATCGCCTTCGTCCAGACGAACGCTTCCAGAGCTTCGGGACGGACCTCCTGGGGCAGCCATCGCGTGATGCGCTCATATCCCCGGCGTTGATACAGGCTCAGGATCCCCTGCCCGATCCCGCTCTCCGATCGCACCGTCTGGGCCAGCAACCCACCGTGAGCAACGGTAACAACCGTATGGTTCCCTCCCACATCCACCACCAGCGTCCCCCGATCGGGGGTCTCCAGGCTCAAGTAACGGGCCACATGGCTCAGCGCCCGGGCGGTTGGCAGAACATCCCCTCGGGCCCAGCTTTGCAAGAGCGGGAGCCCGGGGAGGCTCGCCATCGCCCGCTCTACGTATCGCTGGTCCATCGCCTCCACCACCGGGCCGATGTGCTCCGCATCCAGCCGTGGGCGCACATTTTGCGACACCCGGAGGGGAAGCTCTCGACCGGCCAGGGCCACCGCTTCCTCCCGCAAGACCGCGTTCCCAGCGAAGAGGAGCCACGGGCGTTCTCCCTCTGGGCGCAATCGGGCCGCCAGAACCGCCGTTTCCAGGAGCGCCTGAACCGGGCGGGTCGCCCCACCATCCATGCCTCCGGCGATCACCACCAGATGGGGCTCGGCGGCGATCAGGGCCTGCAACCAATCCTCCTCGGTCTGACGCCGCCCATCCGGCGAGATCACCGAAAGCACCTCCGCGACCTGGGCATAAGCGCTGGCCGCTGCCCGTCGGAGGCTGGCGAGGCTCCACTCCGGCGAGAGACCGCCCAGGACCACCCGGATGGGGAGCGCCGCGCTGAGGGTCACCAGGCATGCATCCACGCCTGCCCCGTTGGAAAGCTCAGGGGCGATCAGGATCCCCTGGGGATCCAGAAGAAGACGTCCGGAGATCGCGCTCAGATGCTCCAGCGCTCGGATCCCCCCCAGGGCCACATCGGGATGAGCCGCGCGCAGGCGAGTGGGGACGCTGGCGGCGGCCACAAAGCGGAAACGATCCTCGACCCGGGCGAACAGGAGCGCCCGGGTCTGCGTGCTTCCCACATCGATCGTCACCAAGCTTTTCAAGCTCATCGCTGCTCCATTTCCCCCATCGCATCAGCCAGGCCGCTGACATCCCTCTCTTTCATTCCCCTCATCAACCGGGTGCTACCCAAATCTCTATCGCCACCATTGGCTTAGCGTCTGGATCAGGAACTCCGCACGGCCGATCAGGAGGGAGATCCCGGTGATCAGCGCGCTGCCGAACAGGGCGCCGAGGGCAAACGCCCATACCGCACGCCCCAGCGCCTGAACCCCGGTCCAGACCCGGCCCCAAACGGGGCCTCGGGCTGGGGGGCGATAGAACTGAGCCGCCAGCAACGCCAGCAAGGTCGCCACCAGCCCCACGCTGATCCCTTGACCCACTCCGGCCATCAGTTGAGGCCCCAGGGTTCCAAACACCGCTCCCGCCCCCGCGGTTCCCAAACCAATCCCCAGGGCAATGGCCAGCCCGAGATCTCCCACCAGACCCAGTCGGGGCACCCCCTTGGCCAGGATCAAAACCCCCAGCCCCACCTGCAGAAATAGCAAGCCTCGTCGCAGGGAATCGGTCGTGGTCATGATCTCCCGCCATTGGGAGATCAGCACATTCCACAGCACCACCGCCATGAAATAACCCACGCTGAGCCCGACCAGCAGGCTGGCGGCCAGACGATACACCGCCGTGTCATCGATCAGATAGCTTAAAATCATCAGGGTGAGGAGCAAAGCCACGACCATCCCGATGGATCCCATGGAGCTCCTCCATGACCGCTCTCCCCAAATCCCGAGAAGGCCTAAAGGGCCTCAGAGGAGAGGGATTTTATAGGTTTCAGATTGAGCGTCATCCCTAAACCGCCGTTGGGCTTCGAAGGAGACGAATCACTAACCCCACGCCAATCAGCGCAACGACAAACATCTGAAGGAGGGTCTGCGCCTGGAGGTCGAAGAAGGCCGGACTGCCCACTGGAACCGGCCCGTCCAACAGCAACGCGTCCCGCAGGCCGATGGCGACCGCATGCAGTTGTCCGCTCTCCTGATAAGGAGCCACATAAGGAGCTAGGTTTGCGCCCACCGCGGCGACCATCGGCACCTCTGGAGAGAGAACGCCTCGCGCCTGCTGAATCCACCCCCGCAAGGCATCCGGGGATCCGGTGATCAGGACCACCAGACTTAACCGGGCAGCCAGAGGATCTTCCCCGAAATCCTGGGCGATTGGAAGCCTCTGCAGCGACTGCCCACGATAATCCACCCCCAGTTGGTCGAGCGGACGGGTGAACAGACGGGCCACCCCCACTTCCTGACCCGGATAGTATCCCAGATGGACCACCCGCTCTCCGTAGTCCGGACGCGCCTGAACCACCTGAGCGGCCTGGGCGGCTCCCCAGGGGGAAAGGCTCACGGTCAACACCCGAACCCCCCGGGCGGTGAGCCGCTCGAGGATCCGCTGGAGATAGATCTCCAGCTCTGCCGCGCGATCCGGACCATAATCCACTGCGATCAGGGCGATGCCCCCGGAGGGGGCCTGATCCAGCCGGGTCAGGAAATCCTCAGGAGGGATCAAGAGGGCAGGCTGGAAAAATGGCAACGGCCAGTAGAGCCCCAGGACCAACACACCGATGAGAAGGGCAAAGAGCAGCCAGCGCTCCAGAACAGCCCCCAGGCCAGCGGGAACAGGCTCCGCCGCTCGTTCCCCAAGCAAAAAGCTCAAGCCCTGATCCAGCAGGCTCTGCCACGCCTGGGCCCGGGCGCGAAGCTCAGGGGACGGTTCTGATCGAAGCTGGGCCGCCGGCCCCTGGATTTCCGTCAGCCGCAGATTCAGAGGCAGCACGTCCACCAGACCGGCCAGCGGCCCTCGGGTCTCCACCACCGCCGGTTCGATCGGGGGGATCGCTTCGGAGGGAGCTTGGCCCTCTTCTTCTGGAACCGGCTGAAGGGTCTGCAGCCACTCCGGCATCTCGGCGAGCACGGCCTCCAGATCCGTGAAAGGGGGAACATCAGCGGAGGTCGTAGGGGCTTCGGTAGGAAGCTTTTCCTCAATCAGGAAGACACTCGCCTGCGCAGATGATCCCTCCTCCACCGGGAGCTCCAGCGTCGGAATAGGGCTCGCCTCGGGCTTCCATGTCTCAAAGGGCATATAGGGCGCTTCCGGGACGGCTTCCTCGAGAGGCTCCGAGGGTTTCTCTGCCCCCTCTGATCCCCTCAGCCACTCTGGCCATTCTGGGGCTTTCTCCGTTGTTTCTATGGGGAACTCTGTGAAGGGAACGGCCTGGGGAGGAGCCTCCGCCGCCTCCTCCAATGCCAGAGGCCCCTCGATAAACGGTGCAGTCCCTGGTAGAGAAGCCTCGGGGCCCTGTTCCGGCACCTCGCCAGGCGTTTCCAGCCAGGGGAAGGGCAAGCGCTCCTCGCCCCCGGAAGGCAAGGACATCTCCTCGCCTTCCATGAGGGGAAAAACGTCAGGAAATGGAAGAGCCCTCGCTTCTTCCTCCAGGGGCTCTTTCAGAGGCCACGGTTCGGTGATCTCCGGCGGAAGGCCTTCAGGAGGAGAAATAGGGGTTTCTTCCAGGGAACGCCCCAGCTCGAAAGTTAGGGGGAGCTCTTCCACCGCTGGCATCCATGGGGCGGGCTCCAACGCCGGCGGAACGGATTTCTCTTCCTCCGGCCGTTCCCACGGCGCGGGGAAAGAAGCTTCCATGCTGGGCGGATTTCCTTCTTCAACGAGCGCCGGAGGAGTAATCTCCTCTCCCTTGTCCGCCCCCCCCGGCATAGCCCCTGGAGCGGGAGGCTGCGCCTCCGAGGGGATCTCCGGGAAAAGTCCCTCCAGCGTTGCAACCCAATCCAGCTCGGCCGTGACGGTTGCGACGGGCGCTTCTCCAGAAGGCTCCCCCTCCCCCTGCATGGCTTCGAGCTGCAGGCGGGCCCCACATTGCTCACAGAAGATCGTTCCGGAGGGATTCCGATAGCCGCAGACCGAGCACAGAACTCCCTCCTCCATTTGGGAGATGGAGACCAGGCTGGCTCCGCACTGCTCGCAGATCATCCGATCTTCTGGATTAGGGGCCTCGCAAATCGGACAGAATTTCATCCCCAACCTCCCTTCATCGACCCATCGGTCGGTCCATCCATAGAAAGGTCCTCGCCATCAACACCACCACACCGATCGCCACCCCAATGAGGATCCCACGGATCCCGCCGATGGCCAGGGGGGACAAAAAGGTTTCATAAAAAGAACCGAACAGGACGGGGAGGAGGGTTCCGCTCGAGTGGATGATCAACGTGGTTAGGACACCTGCAACGAAAAGCAGAACGTAGGTGGAACGGCGGGTGCGCAGCAGACGCCAGAGGGCCAGAACCATAAAGAAAGGCAACAGCGCGCCTATGGAGGCCTCCAATGGCAACAGTCCATATTGATAAAGCCAGTTGGTCCAGGGCCCAGCGACGCCGCTCCCTCTAAGCCCGCCTTCCGCAAGAGAAAGCAACAGGAACCCCAGCGCTGTGAGAGCGGTCACCAGGCTATATGGCCAGCCCTCGGCGCGCGTTCCCACCCGGTGGAAATGAGCCTCCAGGAAAGAGAGGAAGCCAACCACCGCTGCATAAGCCAGAAGCGTGGAGCCCAGTTCAGTCAGGCTCTGACGGAGGGTCGGCTGAGGCCACACATAAGGCAACAGGGCCAGGACAATCATCAGGCTCAAAAAGCCTGCTGGCAACACGCGTCGAAACATCTGGATCCCTCCTTTAACCGCGCAGAGCGAATCCCAGAGCCGCCATCACCATGAGCACCATCAACAACCATCGGATCAGATCATGGGTCAGGAGGAGAGCCGATGGGCCCCC
>NZ_JANWXB010000246.1 GCF_025055495.1 Thermoflexus sp.
TCCTCAAATCCCCAGTTTATAACTGGACAAAGCAGTAGCAAGCGTTTTCAAAATAAATGGCAAAACGACGGGGAAAACGACGCGCAGAGGAACGCAGCAGGTTGTGGAGGGGAACATGGGGAATGACGATGGTGGGAAGCACCCCTTCATCGTAAAAAGCAAGCCAGGGCCGCTGGCGCTGGAGGGCGATCCGGGAGGGAAGGGCCGTGGGGGCGGGCTCTCGCCATAAGCGGGTCGGCTGGCCTTCCAGAAAGCGACTGATTGCCCGGTTCACCGCCTCGTGACGTTCGATATGTCGGGAAGCGCCCACGTTGCCTGACTGCGTAGAGCTCCCAGCATGACCATCAAGCGGGGACAGAAACCGCGAGGGTCTTCACGATCTCAGGGGGAGGTTCCCGTTCCGTTCGCATGATGATCCCCAGCCCCAGGACGACCTCGCCGTCATACATCACGGCTGCCTGCCCCGGGGTGAGATCCCGCATCGGCTCGTCGAACACCACCCGCGCCTGGCGCTCCGGCATCGGGATGACCCACGCCGGAACCTCCCGCGCCCGATATCGGATCTTCACTGTGGCCCGGAAGGGCGTCCAGGGAAATTCCCCGCTCACAAAGTGAACCCCCTCCAGGACACAGGACCGGCGGCCCAGCTCCTCCGCCGTTCCCACGATCACCGCATTCTCGCCTGGGTCCAGGTCCACCACATACAGGGGAACCCCTGCCGCAATGCCCAGTCCCCGACGCTGGCCGATGGTGTAAAAGGCCAGCCCCTGGTGCTCCCCCAGAATCCGGCCCCGGGTGTCCTTGATCGGACCCGGCCGCAGGGCCTCCGGAGCGTGCCGGCGCAGGAAAGCCCGATAGTCCCCATCCGATAGGAAACAGAGATCCTGGCTCTCCGGCTTCTCCGCCACCGGAAGGTCGAAGCGCCGGGCCAGGGCGCGGACCTCCTCCTTGGTGTAACCGCCGACCGGGAACATCGCATGGCGCAGCTCCCGCTGCCCCAGCACCGCCAGCACATACGACTGGTCTTTGCGGGGATCCACCCCCCGCAGCAGCTGATACCGGCCGTTCGCCTCGCGAACCCGAGCGTAGTGCCCGGTGGCCAGGTATTCCGCCCCCAGGGCCAGCGCCCGCCGGAGCAACCAGTCGAAGCGAACCAGCCGATTGCAACGCAGGCACGGGTTCGGCGTGCGTCCGGCGAGATATTCGGCGATGAAGAAGTCCACCACCGTCTTCTTAAAGAAATCGGCGACGTTCAGGACATAAAACGGGATGCCGAGGTGATCGGCCACCCGATAGGCCAGCTCCATGTCCTCCAGCGTGCAACAGCGGTTCGTCGAGGCGCTGGCCTCCCCACCCTCGCCCCACAGGCGCAACATGATCCCGATCACCTCATAGCCCTGCTCCACCAGCAGGGCGGCGGCGACGCTGCTGTCCACGCCGCCGCTCATCGCCACCACCACGCGCGTCATGGACCCCTCTATGCCTTTCAGGTAATGGAAAGCCCAGGAGGGAACGCCTCCCACTCATCAAGGCCTCGGCTCATGCCCAGCATTCGTGCAAGACAGCGAGTGGAACCGCCCGGTGGCCGGAAAGGGCCCCATCCTCCTTCCCCACGCTGCGAAGCAGCACGGGGAGGGAGGTCCGAAATGCTGGGGGTGATGGGGCGGGCGGCTTTGCCATCCGCCCTACCAACCCAAACCCCTGCCGACCATCGGGCCAGCCAGCGGCGCAGGTTCTGAAACGAGCCTAAGGCCTCTATTTGGCCTCCTTTTCTGACGATCGAAACAGGCTGCGCCGGCTCGCATGAAGAATCGTGTAACCGATTACCCGATCTCCGTGATAGCGAATAATGATATCCTCATCCGTAAGTTCACTATCTGTTGCGGGGATTGGATTGCCCAAACTCACATAAAGCACATCCGCCTCCCGATCGTAAGAAAGCCAGATCGTCTGCTGAGGACTCCCCTGAATGTAAGGCAGAAGCTCAAGATAAATTTCTATGTCCCTTGTGACCATGTCTCGCTTTTCATTTTCTGTAAGGTCGTAAGGTCTCTCATGCTTCAACGGCCTGCATCTCCCGCAGCCGGGCGATGGCTCGAGGAAGGACCTCCAGAACGTAATCGATGTCCTCATCAGTGTTGGACTTCCCCAGGGTGAGCCGGAGGGAGCCCACGGCCCACTCGTGGGGAAGGCCCATGGCCAGCAACACCTCTGAGGGCTCCACCCGGCCGCTGGTGCATGCCGAGCCCGTGCTGGCGGCGATCCCCTCCACGTCCAGGGCCAGCAAAAGCTCTTCCCCGTTGATGCCCTTGAAGGCAAAGCTGGCGTGATGCGGCAGGCGCTCTGAGGGATGGCCTGTGAGTCGGGCGTCCGGCACCCGCTCCAGGATCCCCCGGATCAGCCGGTCCCGCAGCCGCTGCAGTCGGGCGTTCTCGCTCTCGCGACCCTCCTGGGCCAGGCGCAGGGCGGTGGCCAGCCCAACGATCCCGGCCACGTTCACTGTCCCGGCCCGCCGCCCCCGCTCGTGCCCGCCTCCCGTAATCGTCGAGAGGTAAGGAGTTCCATGGCGGATGTAAAGCACCCCGACCCCTTTCGGCCCGTAGAACTTGTGGGCCGAAAGGGTCATCAAATCCACCCCCAGCCGGTTCACATCCAGATCCAGCATCCCGCCGGCCTGGACGGCATCCGTGTGGAAAGGGATGCCCTTCGCGCGGGCGATGCGGGCGATCTCCGGGATGGGCTGGATCGTCCCCACCTCATTGTTGGCATACATCACGCTGATCAGCACGGTGTCCTTCCGGATCGCCCGACCCACATCATCCGGGTTCACCATGCCGTATTCATCGACCGGCAAATAAGTGACCTCGAAGCCGAAGACCTCCTCCAGCTGACGGGCGGTGTTGAGCACCGCGTGGTGCTCCACTGAGGAGACAATGAGGTGATTCCCCCGGCCCGCCCGGCGCTGGGCGAAGGCCACCCCGCGCAGGGCCAGATTGTCGCTTTCGGTCCCCGAGCCGGTGAACACGATCTCGGTGGGGTGGCCGCCCAGGATGGCCGCCACTGTGCGGCGGCTCTCCTCCAGCGCCTTCGCCGCCGCCCGCCCGAAGCGGTGGATGGAGGCAGAGTTCCCATAGATCTCCGTGAAATAGGGCCGCATCGCCTCCACCACTCGCGGGT
>NZ_JANWXB010000329.1 GCF_025055495.1 Thermoflexus sp.
CGGGGCCACCGTGCCCGCGGCGGCCCCGTTCTCATTATTGACGGACCCCGATCTCCCACCCTCGCAGTCTCTCGAGAACGGCCCTTCGCTCCCTCTGCTCCCCTTGATGGGGATTTTGGGGGATCGGGTAGGGCTGTCTCGGGCGGCCTCGCCCGGCCCCCCATGCCCCGGAGGAAAGGATCGGCGAATTGGTCCGAAGTCCGATTGTCTAAACTCTATCGACAGGAGAAGCGGCCATGGCGGTAGAACAGATCCGACAGGAGACCCTGAATCCGTTCGAGATCGTCCAGAAGCAGCTGGACGAGGTCGCTCAGGTCATGGGCCTGGAGCCTCATGTCCATGAGATGCTCCGCTGGCCGAAGCTGGAGATCCAGGTCACCTTCCCCGTCCGGATGGATGATGGTTCGATCCGGATCTTCCGGGGGTTCCGGGTGCAGTATAACGATGCCCGGGGCCCAGCGAAGGGCGGGATCCGCTATCACCCCCAGGAAACCCTTGACACGGTTCGGGCCCTGGCGGCCTGGATGACCTGGAAGACGGCGGTGATGGATCTGCCGCTGGGCGGTGGGAAGGGCGGCGTGGTGTGCGATCCCAAGCATCTCTCCCAGGGGGAGCTGGAGCGGATCAGCCGGGCCTACATCCGGGCCATCGCGCTGTTCATCGGGCCGGAGCGGGATGTGCCGGCGCCCGATGTATACACTAATCCGCAGATCATGGCCTGGATGATGGATGAATACAGCACCATCGTCGGCTATAACGCGCCCGGCGTGATCACCGGCAAGCCGCTGCCTCTGGGCGGGAGCAAGGGGCGGGAGGATGCGACGGCCCGCGGCGGGATTTACGCCACCCGGGAGGCGGCGAAGGTGCTGGGCCTGGACCTGAACGGGGCCACCGCGGCCATCCAGGGGTATGGGAACGCGGGCCAGCATGCCCATCGGCTGGGGACGGAGCTCCTGGGCCTGAAGGTGGTGGCCGTCAGCGACTCCCAGGGCGGGGTTTATAACCCGAAGGGCCTGGACTTCGCGGCTTTGTCGGCCTGGAAGCGGGAGCACGGGACGGTGGTGGGCTTTCCGGGGACAGATACGGTCACCAACGAAGAGCTGCTGGAGCTTCCGGTGACGGTCCTGTTCCCGGCGGCTCTGGAGAACCAGATCACCGCCGGGAACGCTTCGCGGATCCAGGCCCGTATCGTGGCGGAGCTGGCGAACGGCCCCACCACACCGGAGGCCGATCACATCCTCCACGAGAACGGGGTGTATGTCATTCCAGATTTTCTGTGCAACGCGGGTGGGGTCACGGTCTCCTACTTCGAGATGGTGCAGAACGCCTACGGCTACTACTGGGGCGAGGCGGAGGTGCACCGGCGGCTGGATGAGAAGATGACGGCCGCCTTCCACGCTGTGCATGAGACCGCGCAGCGTTACAAGGTGCACAACCGTCTGGGCGCCTACATCGTGGCGATCGAGCGGGTGGTGGAAGCGATGCGGCTGCGGGGCTGGGTGTAATCCCCCGGACGGGGGGCTCTAGGGAGGTGGATGGCCCCGCGGAGCCGCCTGAAGGGGAAAACGAAGGTGGCAGCGGTAAAAGCCGCTGCCACCTTTCATTTTCATCCCAGAGACTCTGGGGTGGGCGGGCCGCTCAAGGTGGCCCGCCCGCTCCATGAGGCGACATCGCTGATCTCCTCACGGGGTTTGCGGGTGGAGTCAAGCGCCTTCAGCGTCTGGCTGCGCCCCCCTGGGTTTTTGCGCCTCCTCCCCAGGAGTTACGCAGTCGGAAACCGATCGGACGAGGTGGAATGGCCCCATCCTTGGATCCCCCTCCTCACGGCCTTTTGGGCCGCAGGGAAGGGGAATCGAATCCCTTGGGGGCGGGCGGGGCTGCCTCCCAAGCTCCTCAGAGAAAAGAGGCATGAGTTCGCCCAAAGGCCAGCCCTCAATGATTGAAGGAGGATCCATGGCAGCGGAACACCCGATGGAAGTTTCGTATAGCGCCTTTTACTCTCCCTCTCCAGAGGCCGTTCGAAAGGGGCTTCAGGCCTGGCATGCGGCCCTGGCGCAATTCGACAAGGCGGCCCATATGTTGGAGGCCTCCGGCCATCCCCTCAAGAAGGGGCTCATCGAATTCCTGCGCCGACCCAAGCGGGAGCTGATCGTCAATTTCCCCGTCCAGATGGATGATGGATCCATTCGGATGTTCACCGGCTACCGGGTGCATCACAACGCTGTCCGGGGCCCGACGAAGGGGGGTATCCGCTATCATCCGGATGTCACGCTGGAAGAGGTGCGGGCGCTGGCGATGTGGATGACCTGGAAATGCGCCCTGGTGAACATCCCCTATGGCGGGGCCAAGGGCGGCGTGGCGGTCGATCCTGCGAAGCTCTCCCCTCGGGAGTTGGAACGGCTGACCCGACGGTATGCCACCGAGATCAGCCTCCTGATGCATCCGGGCGGGGATGTCCCGGCCCCGGATGTGGGGACCAATCCTCAGATCATGGCCTGGATTATGGACACGTACTCCATGCACACAGGGTTCACCCAGCCGGCGGTGGTGACCGGAAAGCCTCTGGAGATCGGCGGCACCCTGGGACGGGTGGAAGCGACCGGCCGCGGCGTGATGATGGTGGTGGCCGAGGCCCTGAAGCTTCACAAGATCCCGATGGAGCAGGCGACGATTGCGATCCAGGGGTTTGGGAATGTCGGCTCCTATGCGGCCCTGACGGCATACCAGATGGGAGCTAGGGTCGTGGCGGTCAGCGATGTCCATGGGGGGATCTACAATCCGGAGGGCCTGGACATCCCCCGGCTGATGGAGCACGTCCGGCAACATCGAACCGTTAGGGGCTTCCCCGAAGCCGAACCCATTACCAATATGGAGCTTCTGGCCCTGAAGGTCGATGTCTTGATCCCCGCAGCCTTAGAGAACCAAATCACCGCTGAGAACGCGCCGAACGTGCAGGCCCGCATCCTGGCGGAGGGGGCGAACGGCCCCACGACCCCGGAGGCGGATGAGATCCTGATCGAGAAGGGCGTCTTCATCGTGCCGGACATCCTGTGCAACGCCGGTGGGGTGGTGGCTTCGTATTTCGAGTGGGTTCAGGACCTGCAGTCGTTTTTCTGGACCGAAGAGGAGATCAACAGCCGGATGGAGCGGATCCTCCGGCGGGCCTTCTACGAGGTGCTGGCGAAGGAAGAGGAGTTGCGCCGCTACGGCCTGAAGCCGGGGGACTATCGGACGGCGGCCCAGGCGCTGGCGATCTGGCGGGTCGCCCAGGCGACCCTGATCCGGGGCATCTATCCGTAGGGATGGGCGATCGGAGGGCGCGCTGGGAGGCGCGCCAGGGCCTGCGTGGGCGGTGGCTCCCACAAGGGTTGCGCATGTCATAGGCGCAGATGTTTTCTCTTGTATCCCCACGACCCTCTGGACAGTGGGAAGAGGGGAGAGGCCATCGCCCCCAAACGGGCTTGCCCCGGGAGGACAACAGCCCCTCTCTCCAATCCCCCAAATCGAAGGACGTGGGAGATGTCCATGGGACTGGCTCGGGGGGTTTATGTGTTGTGGCTGGAGGCCCACGCGGAGGTCGTGGTCGGCGGATTGGGGCGCTGGCGGCTCGCCGGCGCTTATGCCTATGTGGGCTCGGCGCAAGGTCCGGGTGGATTTCGACGGTTGCTGCGACATCGGGATGTGGCCGATGGGCGGAACCTCACCCGCCGCTGGCACATCGATTTTCTGCTGGCCGCTGGGACATGGCGTGGGGCCTTCGTGATGGAGACCGGGGATCCATCGATGGAGTGCCGGCTGGCCCGCGCGCTGGCCCAGCGATTGCCTCCGGCGATCCCCCGGTTCGGCAGCAGTGATTGCCGTTGCCCGACACATCTCTTCGCCCTCCCGGATGTTGCAGCGTTCCGTCAGATGATGGCCGAGCTGGGCCTTCGCCCGTTTTCGGACTTCGATGGCGTCCTGCCATGAGATCGAAGCGAGGCCGCCGGTTTCCCCCAGGTTTTCGTGGGGGATCCAAGTCTTGGCCCCAGGGAGCGAGGACTTGCATCCCTCCGATGGGGTTGAGCAATCCGCTGGGTTGCGATAGAGTGGATTCCAATTCCCATCTCAGACCGCTTCGCGCAACCTGGCCCCCATGCGTTCGGAGCATGAGCCAAACCGCGCGATGACAGGATCGGCGAGGTATTCGCATTTCAAGCGCCCGGCGGACCGCCGCTTCAGCGCGCTCCGCTGGATCACGGCGTTCATCGTCTTGGCGGTTCCGTCTTCCGCCCGAGGGCCGCTGGTGTTGACGCTGGGTCCCCCCCGCGCCCCGGAGACGGTGAATCCCGTCGTCGGGATCCACACCCGGGTGACCGATGAGGTCGACCCGGCCCGCATTTATCGCACCTTCGAGATGGTCCGAGGGATGGGGGCGGCCTGGGTGGTGGAGTTCTTCCCATGGCCCTATCTGGAGCCGGAGCCCGGACGTTATAATTGGCGGCACAGCGACCTGCGGATCTTCCTGGCGCGGCGGGAGGGCTTGAAGGTCATCGCCCGCATGGGGATGGTGCCAGGTTGGGCGCGTCCATGGCGCGCCCCAGCGACCTACCTGGGTGCTGAAGCCGTGTTTCCCTTTGCCCGCTTCGTCGCCGCCTTCGCCGCCCGTTACCGGAGTCAGATCGCCGCTCTGGTGATCTGGAACGAGCCCAACCTTTACATTGAGTGGGGGGATCGGCCGCCGGATCCGGCAGCGTTCGTCGCCCTGATGAAAGCGGTGTATCCGGCGGTCAAGCAGGTGGCGCCGGATCTGCCGGTGCTGGCGGGCGGGCCGGCGCCCACCCTGGAGGATTCGTTCCACGCGATGAACGATCTGCGGTTCCTGCGCGAAGTCTATGACCGGGGGATCGCCCCCTATCTGGACGGGTGGGCCATGCATCCATATGGGTTCGGAAACCCGCCGGAGGAGCCGCCGGATCCCCGGCGGCTGAACTTCCGTCGGGTGGAGTTGATGCGGGCGATCATGCGCCTCTACGGGGATGAGCGGCCGATCTATATCACAGAGACCGGATGGAACGAGTCGCCGGATTACGACCATGGGCTGCCGCCGGAGGTGCGGGCGGATTACACCGTGCGGGCCTATGAATACGCGCGGCGGCACTGGCCGTGGTGCCCAGTGGTCGCCATGTGGGCGCTGCGCTACCCGTGGCGGGAGACCTCTGTCTTGGAGGGCTATGCCTTTCTCGATCTGGATTTCCGCCCCCGGCCGGTTTATGAGGCGGTTCGGCGTTACACCCGGGGCGAGATCCTCATCGATGCGGAGCGTTAACATCGCGCGGGAGCCGCCCGCGAATGGAGGGCGGTTGGATCCCCTCGGACAGCTTTTACGAACGACCTCTTATCCCACTCAAGGAGGCAAACGGATGAGCGCGCCGGTTCAACGCGTGGCCCTGATCGGGTTCGGGGCGGTGGGCCGGGCTTTCGCCCGCCTGCTTCTGAGAAAGCACGAGGAGATCCGCCAGCGTTACGCCCTCGACATCCGGGTCACCGGGATCCTCACCGCCCGCCGGGGGGCGGCGTGGGATCCGGATGGTCTGGATCTGGCCGCTGCGCTAACCACCGTGGAAAGCGGCGGGGATCTCAGCGCCCTGAGCCGGAGCCCCGCGCCGGCGGAGGCTATCGCCTTCATCGAGCGCTGCCCGGCGGATGTGGTGGTCGAGATCACCGTGCTGGATCCCCGCACCGGCCAGCCGGCCACGGATCATGTGCGGGCGGCCCTGCGCTCCGGCCGCCATGTGGTAACCGCCAACAAGGGACCCCTGGCCTTCGCTTACCGGGAGCTGCGGGAGCTGGCCCGCTCGCGGGGCCGAGCTTTCCTCTTCGAATCCACCGTGATGGACGGCGCCCCGCTCTTCAGCTTGGTCCGTGAGGGGCTGCCGGCCACCCGCATCCTGGGTTTCCGGGCGATCCTCAACAGCACCACCAACTTCATCCTCACCCGGATGGAGGAGGGGATCCCCTTCGAGGAGGCGGTGCGGGAGGCCCAGGCCATCGGCATCGCCGAGGCGGATCCATCGAATGATATCGATGGGTGGGATGCGGCGGTCAAGACCTGCGTGCTGGCCAACGTTTGGATGGAGGCGGATCTCCGGCCGGATCAGGTGGAGCGGACGGGGATCCGTGGGATCCGCCCGGAGGATGTGGCGGACGCCCGACGGGAGGGGCGGCGGATCAAGCTGGTCTGCACGGCAGAGCGAACGGACGATGGGAATGTGCGAGCCCGGGTGGCGCCGGAGGCGGTGTCCACGGAGGATCTTCTGGCCTACGTGCGGGGAACCTCCTCGGTGATCGCGTTGCGCACCGACACCTTAAAGCAGCTCACCCTGATCGAACACGAGCCTGAGCCGGCCCAGACAGCCTTCGGGCTCCTGGCGGATCTCCTCCACGTGGCCCGGGGTCGCTGGGAGTGAAAGCTCGCGGTCGCGAGGTTCACAAAACGAGAACTGGAGAAGGCTCATGCGGTGGCCAGGGGCCCGGCACTGGGTGAATGGGAAAGGACTTAAAGGACAAGCGAGTCCGCCATTGGGGGCGGGGCCATTCCATCTCGTCCGATCAGCTCCCGACGCTGTCGCCCCGCCCCCTCTTCCTTCATGGCTTTCCAAGCCAGCGCAGGGGTAGTGTCCCCTGATCAGGGAATTTCCCCCTCATCTTTCTGCCCATAGCGGCTTGGGCCGTAGAGGAGAGGGTTTGCAGAACGCAGAGCTATCCTCTGCTCCGCGGGCAGGCTCCCCACTGCGTTACTCCAAGTTATGTATCGGAGAGATAGTTGCCCTTTTCCAGAGACCATGGGATGGGCGGCACGATCATCCCCTGCTGGCTGGAGAGCAATCCGATTTTCTCTTGTTCGGCCGTCCGAGGCGCTCGATCGTCGACGGTCAGCCCAAACACGATCGGCCAGACCAGATCGCTCACGCCTTTATCTCGGAGCGCAGCCCGGGCCTGGGGGTTCTGAAGGATGTCTTTCGCGAAATCCTCGATGGACCGGGGCCATACCTTAGCCTTGACCGAAACTAGGATCCATCCCTCACGGCCATCGGGCCATCGCACGGGGAGAGCGCCGTCGACTTCTCCGATCCCATCGAGGGTCATCGCCACGACAGGTCCCAAGGGGGTTCCTCCCTGGCTTTCCAACCAGACGCGGAGGGCTGGGATCAGCCGCTCTTCCACAATTGGGCCGATGATCTGGGCGAAACGATCGAGGGTGGACTGGAGCAGATCCTGGTTTCGGATCAGCTTTAGAAGCTCCCGTTCGGTGCGTTGCTGGGCCTCGGCCAGCTCGGCGAAGCGGCGATCGGTCTCCTGGCGGTGGGCGAGGAACTCCTGACGGTGGGCCACAAACTCCTCATAGTGCCGCCGTTGGGCTTCCGCCAGCGCGGCGATCTGCTCCTCCACCCGCTGGAACCGCCGCTCGGTCTCCGCGCGCAGCGCCTGGATCTGGGCGGGCAGCTCCAGCAGCTCCCGCGTCAGGATCCGCTGCCGCAGCGCCTCCCGCCACTCCGGTCGCTGGTCCAGCAGGCGGATCAGATCCTCGAAATCACGCACGGTGAACATCATTCCTGCCCCCACACGCCAGCCTGCCAAGGGCGATTATACCTCGATCCGATGTAGCCTGCCATCCGTTCGACGCGGCCTGATCGCTTGCCGATTTATGAACCTGCCCGATTGCGTTGACGTCCCTCGTGCGTGGCTATATCATGGAGGCGACCTTCGCTCCTTCACGACGCACTCCATAGCGCAACTTGAGCTCTCCGCATCACAGGGCCTATGAGATCGATCGAACTGCCCATCAGCCGCTACGATTTTATCCTGATCGCCGAGGCCCCGGTCGCCCTCTCCCCCTTCCCCGGCCTCACCCTGAGAGGGGCGCTGGGCCACACTCTGCGCCGGATCGTCTGCGCCACCCGCATGCCGGCCTGCGCGCCGTGCCCCCTGCGCTTTTCGTGCGCCTACCCTGTCCTCTTCGAGCCCTACGCCCCGCCCGATCACCCCGAGGCCGTCCGCTACGCCCGCCTGCCCACGCCGTTCACCCTGGAAGTCCCCTTCGACCCTCCCGCCGATCGATTCGCCAAGCCAGCGCCGCTTTCCCTTTCCCCCGGTGACCATCTGTCCTTCGGGCTCACGGTGATCGGGCGCGCGCGGGAGCACCTGCCTTACTACCTCTACGCGATTATGGAAATGGCCCGCCGCGGCCTCGGCGGCCCCCACCAGCCCTTCCGCCTCGCCCGCGCGGAGATGCACACCCCCTCTGGGCCCCGGGTGATTTACGAGGAAGGGAGCCCGATGGATCATCCACCTGCCTCCCCCATCCAATGGGCGGTTCCGGATCTGCGCGCGGGCCGACTGGCTGTTCGCTTCGCCACCCCGGCCCGCCTGGAGCTCCGGGATGACCTGGTGTATCCGGTGGAGTTCCCCGCCCTGATCCAGGCTCTCCTCCACCGGATCCGGGCGCTGCAGGCCGCCTACGGCCTCCTCCCTGACTTTGCGCCGGACCCTGGCCTGGTCGAGGCGGCGCAGGCCGTCCGCCGGGCGGAGGACCACACCCGCTGGCTCGATCTGCGTCGTTACTCCACCCGCCAGCGGACCGCGATGCGGGTCGGTGGGGCGGTGGGGACGGTGGTCTACGAGAGCCCGGACGGCTTTGAGCCGTTCGCCCTCTTGCTGGCGATGGGCCAGCTCCTGCATGTGGGCAAGCTCGCCAGTATGGGCCTGGGACGCATGGAGGTGATCCCCTTATGAGCGCGAATCCGAGCGCAGATCGTGCCTTTCAGGCGCTGATCGGCCTGCTCCACGACATCGGCAAGTTCCGCCAGCGGGCGCTTTGGGGCCTCGAACGGCGTCCCCACGAGGAGCATGGCGCCGAGTGGACGGCGGAGCGGCTGGCCCCCCGCCTGGCCTTTCTTTCTCCAGCGGATCGCCGACGGCTGGTCGAGGCGATCCGCGATCACCACGGCGCCCCTTACGATCGGGACGCCCGCGCTCTGATCGTGGCCGATCGCCTGGCTTCCGGGGAACGGGCCGCCCGCGAGGACGAGGAAGTCGGGGATCCGGCCCGGGAGCCCCTGCGGGCCCTCCCCGCCGCCCTCCGTCTGCCCGGGCGCTCGCCGCTCCCGGACGCCTCGAGCTGGGGCTACCGGACGACGCCGCTTCCCGGCGGGCCAGGGGGGTTCGCCCCCGAGGCCTGGGAGGCGATCTTCCCCCAACCCGTGGGATCCCTCTCGCTGGGCTACCCGGGCCTCTGGAAGGGGTTCGAGGACGCCCTGGAGGGGCTTCATCCGGAGGTCTGGCAGGCGCCCGCCTCCGCCCTGACCGCCCTCCTGGCCATGCTCCGCCGCTTCGCCTGGTGCATCCCGGCGGCCGCCTATCGCGACGAGCCCGATGTGAGCCTCTACGATCATCTCCGGGCCGTCGCCGCCCTGACGGTGTGCATCGGCGAGTTCCCTGAGGAAACCCTCCGCCGCTTTGAGGAAGCCACCCGCGGGGGGAGATTCCCCGACGAGCCGGTCGCCCTGCTGGTCGGCGGCGATCTCTCCGGCATTCAGCGGTTCCTTTACGCCATCAGCTCGGAGGGGGCGGCCAAAAGCCTGCGCGGCCGTTCCGCCTATCTCTCCCTGCTGGCCGATGCCACGGTGGAGTTCATACTGCGGGAGCTGGATCTGCCTCCCACCCAGCTGGTGTATAGCTCCGGCGGTCATTTCTTCCTGATCGCCCCCCTTTCCGCTCGGGATCGCCTGTCGGGGCTGGCCGAGCGCATCGATGAGGTCCTGGTCGAGGCCCACGGCGGGGACCTGGCCATTGCCCTGGAGGCTGTAACCTTGCACGGCAAGGACTTCCACCTGGGGGAGGGCCGGCTGCCGGAGCGCTGGGCGGAGCTCTCCGCCCGCCTCGGCGAGCGCAAGGCCCGCCGCTTCGACCGCGTCCTCGAGCGCCATTACGCGCGGCTGGTGGGCCCCTTCGGGGGCGGCGGCCTGCAAGACCGCTGCGACGTCTGCCACGCCGAGGCGGAGAAGATCGGGGCGATCGAGCGCCCGGTGGAGCGCCGCCCCGATGAGGACGTGCAGAAGTGCTCCCTCTGCCGCAGCTTTGAGGAGCTGGGGAGCGACCTCGCCCGGCGCAACGCTTATATGGTCCTGCGCCCTGTCCGGCCGGCCATGCGCGGGCGCTTCACCTGGCGCACCGTCCTCAACGGCATGGGGTTGGACGTCCGCTTCTGTGACGAGCGGGAGCTCCCGCGATCCTTCCAGCCCGGCGACCGGGTGATCCGGGTCCACCACGCCGACCTCACCCCCTTCGGGGATGTCCCAGTCCACGATTTCCGCTACCTGCCGGTCTTCACGCCGATCGAGCGAGATGGGTCCATCGTGGAGCTGAACCGGATGGCGGAGACCTCCCGGGGGAACCCGGCCTGGGCGTGCCTGCGGATGGATGTGGACCACCTGGGGCGGCTGTTCCGCTTCGGCCTGGGGGACCGCTACTCCCTCTCGCGCGTGGCCACCCTCAGCCACATGCTCTCCCTCTTTTTCGAGGGCTATCTTCCGGTCCTGTGCGGGGAAGTGGACCCGGAGCGGCAGCACCTCTACCTGATCTACTCCGGCGGCGACGACCTGCTGCTGGTGGGCTCATGGGACCGGGCTTTAGAGGCCGCCTTCCGGATCCGGGAGCGCTTCCGGGCCTTCGCCGCGGGCAACCCGAGCGTGACCCTGAGCGGAGGGATCTCGATGCACAGAGAGAAGTTCCCCCTCTACCAGGCGGCGGCGGAGGCGGGCGACCACCTGGAGGCGGCCAAGGGCCTCCGGCATCCCGATGGGCGGGACAAGGATGCCTTCGGGTTCTTCGGCGTGGTGCTGGCGTGGGAGGAGGCGGAGTGGATCCGGGGGTGGGCGATGGAGCTCGAGCGGCTGATCCGCCCGGAGGATCCGGAGGCGTCGCGGCTGGCCCGGGGTTTCCTGCACCGTCTCATGAGCATCGCCGTCCTGATCGAGGCCGAGGCCCAGCTCGGGCGGGCGGCCCGCCTGCGCCCTCAGGACCTCGCGCGGATGGTCGGGTTCCACCGGGCCCGCTGGCGCCTGGTCTACGCCATCGCCCGCCAGCCTAATTCCGTTCGTCCGGTCCTCCAGCGCTTTCAGCAGGAGCTCCTCGACCGGGGCGGGGAGCGCCTTCGGCTGCTGCATCCCCTGGCCCGCTGGGTGGAGTGGATGACCCGACGGTGAAGGGAAGCGATGGCTTGCCGTGTCCCATTCCAACTGAAGGAGGTGAGAGGATGAAGAGCCCAGAGGTTTCAGCGACCGGCAGGGGCGGAGGGACGCCCTCCGCTGCGGCGGCGAACGAGAAGGAATCCATCCGCCGCATCATCCAGGAGGGGAACTACCAGGTCCTTGTGGAGGAGGCGGAGCGCATCGGCCAGGAGCTGGTGCAGCAACGGCTGACGACCTCCCAGATCCGAAACGTCTTCGGCGAGGTCAAGCGCCTGCAGATGCGCTTCGACCCCCACCGCCTGCGCATGCTCAAGCCCAAGCTGGCCTACATGGCGGCCCGGGCCAAAAGCGGCGGCCCGCGGCTGCGCGACGTGCTGACGGCGGCCGTCGACGCCGTCTTCGCCGGCAACCCGAGCGAGGCGGACGTCCTCCAGCGGTTCCGCCGGATGGTGGATTTCTTCGAGGCCATCCTGGCCTATCACAAAGCCTTTGGCGGGAGGGATTGAGGATGACGGGGAACACGGTTTCGCTGCAGGGGAAGATCGTGATCCGGGGCGTCCTGCAGGCCCTGACCGGGCTGCGCATCGGCGGGGCGGGGGCCGGGATGGAGATCGGCGGCCTGGACAACGTGGTGATCCGCGACCCGGTGACCGGGCGCCCGTATGTCCCCGGCTCCTCCCTCAAGGGCAAGATGCGCTCCCTGCTCACCCGAGCTCTGGGCAAGCCCCTTAAGACCCTTGTGGAGGGCCGTGGGAACGTCCCCCCTATCCGCATCCACTGGTGCGAGAACGAGCGGGAATATCGCGGCGACGGCGCCCCGTGCCCCCTCTGCCGGGCCTTCGGCGTGGCCGGCCAGCGGGCCTTCGAGCCCGTCCGCCTGATCGTCCGCGACGGCCGCCTCCTGGAGGAAGTGGAGATCATGGACGAGAACGGCCAGCTGGTCCGCAAGCCGTGGGCGGAGATCAACACCGATCTCCCCTACACCGAGGTGAAGTGGGAGGCGGCCATCGACGTGATCACCGCCGCCGCCAACCCGCGCCAGATGGAGCGTGTGCCCGCCGGCGCCCGCTTCGAGGCGGAGATGCTCCTCTCGGTCTACGACGGGCATGACCGCGAGGCCTTCCGCACTGTGCTGCTGGGGATGCGGCTGCTGGAGGACGACTACCTGGGCGGCAGCGGGAGCCGGGGCTACGGCCGGGTGGCCTTCCGGGATCTCCAGGTGCTGTGGAAGCCGATCGCCCACTACCTGGACCCCACGGCCCATCCGCCGGTGCCGTTGGGGGAGGGCCGGACCGTGGAGGAGCTGTTGGCCGCCTTCGACGAGCTGGCCGCCCGCATCCCGACCTTCGGAGGGCGGGGGGGATGAGGGAGGAAATCGTCTACCTGGATCCCCGCGGTGCCTTCCATTTGGGGGAGCGGGGGATCGGCCTAGAGGAGACGGCGCCCTTCCTCCACGCGGACACCCTCTACGCGGCCCTGGGGACGGCGTGGGCGATGCTGTTCGGGGAGGGGGCGCGGCAGGCGGAGCTCTTCGGCCCCGAGCCGCCCGTCCTGATCTCCTCTGCCTTCCCCTTCGCCGGGCCGGTCCGCTTCTACCCCCGGCCCTACCTGCCGGCCCGGGAGCTCCCGCCCGACCGGTCGCTGAAGGACGTGGCGTTCGTCTCGGAAGAGCTCCTGCGCCGGATGCTGGAGGGCGCGCCCGTCGGGGAGGTTGAGTCGATCCACGAGGGAACCGCCTGGCTGACGCCGGAGGAGGCGGAGGGGCTGCGCGCCGCCTTCCGGCTGCGGGCGCTGGAGGGTGAGCGCTTCTGGGCCCGGGGCCGCATCCCGCGGGTGACCCTGGACCTCCTCACCCAGGCCTCCAGCCTATGGCACTTCGGCCGCCTGGTCTTCCGCGAGCCGGGCCCGGAGCCGACAGCGCGGGCGGGCCTCTTCTTCCGGGTCCGCTACCGCCGCCCTGAGCTTGCGGACCGCTTCCGAGCGGCGGTCCGGCTGCTGGGGGACACGGGGATCGGGGGCGACCGCAGCGCGGGCCACGGGCTGTTCGACCCCCGCTTCGAGCCCGCAGAGCCCCTGGGGGACCCAGAGGCGGGCGCCTTCGTCACCCTCTCCCCGGTCTACCCGCCCCGCGAGCAGGCCCCACGCCTTCTGGGCCCCGGGGCCCGATACGGGTGGCTGACCCGGGGCGGGTGGATCGGCGGGCGGCTGGCCGCCCCTTACCGCCGACGGACGGTGCGGATGTTCGCCGAGGGCTCGGCCCTGACGGGCGACCCGCAGGGGCTGTGGGGGGCTCTGGCGGACGTCACCCCTCTGGAGACGCCCGAGCCCCTGCCGCACCGCATCTACCGGTATGGGTTCGCCTTCCCGGTGGGGGCGGCGGCCCTCGGGGGCGGCCCGGCGGGCTCCGGCTGAGCCCGCCCGGAAGCGCAGCGACGAAGCGGAGCCGCTGCCTTTCGCTGGCTGATCTGGAGGAGGCCTGCGATGACGGTTGTGGTGCTGTGCAACGTGGGCTCCCGCGACGTGGCCTTCGACGGCCAGTTCCTGGACCGGGCCCGCGAGCGGGGCGAGGAGATCTGGAACCTCCTGCAGCGGGACCCGGCGGCGGCGGAACGGCTGACCTTCCCGATCATCGAGCCGAGCCTGCGGGAGCTGTTGCGATCCCACCCGGAGGGGCTGGACCTCCTGGCGCTGTTCGGCACCGACCAGGAGGACCCCAGGTTCCGGCACACCGACACCCTCTTCTTCGCGCAGATCATCGCGCAGGTCCTGCCCGGCCGGCTGGGGGGCAAGGTGCGCCGGGCGGAGGCCCGGACCATCGCGCGCATCAACCCGTCGCTCTACGACGAGGCCTTCGAGGCGATGGGCCGCCTGCTGCGGGAGCTCCCCTGCGACCCGCGGGAGGTGGAGGTGTGCTACGTGGTGCTGGCCGGGGGGACGCCGGCGTGCAACACGGCCCTGCTGCTGCAGGGGGTTCGCTACTACGGCGACCGCCTGCAGACGGTTTACCTTCCGCAGGGCCGGGAGCCGGTCTTCCTGCGGGCCGGGCAACAGGTGGTCCGCGCCTTCCAGGAGGAAGCCGCCGTGGAGCGGCTGCGACACCTCGACTTCGCCAATGCCCTCCCCCTGCTGGAGCGGTTGGGGGCGCCCCCGGGGTTGATCCCCCTGGTCCGCTACGCCGCCCGGCGGCTGGACTTCGATTTCGAGGCCGCCCAGGAGGCCCTCCGGGAGGCCTACCGCGACGGGGATCGCGCCCTCCGGCAGTTCATCGACGAGCGGCGCCTGCGCGACGACCTGGACCCGCTGCTGCGGGAGGGGGAAGGGCGCTCGCGGCTGAAGGCCCTGTTGCGGGAGCTGTTCTGGAACGCCCGGATCACCTACCTCCACCGCCGTTACGCGGACTTCCTGGGCCGGGTCTACCGCCTGCAGGAGGCCGTGTTGCGGCTCCTGGTGGAAGAGATCTACGGCCTCTCCACCGACCTCTCCCCCGCCGTGCGCGAGGAGAACCTGCGGCGGTGGGCGGAGGGCATACAGTCCAACCCGGCCTTGCGGGAATACTTGGAGCGGCAGCTGGTGGAGGGCCATCCCTTGGACTGGCGGAGCGTCTCCCGGCCCACCTACAAGGCGATGCTGGCGTATGCGGTGGAGGGAGGGAAGGGGGCAGACGGGCACCCGCTGCTGCCGGAGGAGCGGCGCCGGCGATACGAGGCGCTGCTGCGGCGGGTGAACCAGCTCGACCCGCTGGTGGAGCTACGCCACCGCACCATCATCGGCCATGACTTCCACGGGGTCTCCGAGGAGAGCCTGTGGGCCCGCTATGCCCCCAAGAGGTCCGACGGCCGGGCCCTAAGCCCGGTGGAAGGGCTGGAGGAGATCATGCGGATGCTGGAGGTGGATATCCGGGCGGACCCCTACCGAGCCATCGCGGAGTTCGCAGAAGGGCATCTCCGGCAGCGTGCGGCTTGAACGGCGCGGCGGGGCAGCGGTCCTTACGCGCGCGTTGGGGGGGCAGCGATGCCGGTGCTGTATCTGGTGGAGCAGGGAGCGACCCTGAGCCGGGAGGGGGAACGCCTGTTCGTGCGCAAGGGTGGGGAGACGCTGCTCAGCGTCCCGGCCTTCCAGGTTGAAGGCGTGTGGGTGTTCGGAAACGTCCAGCTCACGACCCCGGCGATTTCGCTGCTGTTGGCGCATGGGGTCGAGACATGCTTTTTCACCATGGAAGGGCGGCTGAAAGGGCGCCTGGCGCCCATCGTTTCCCGGAACGTCCCATTGCGGTTGCGGCAGTTTGAGCGCTACCAGGATGAGGGGTTTCGCCGCCGGTTGGCCGCTCCGATCGTAGCCGGGAAACTGGAGAACGCTCGGCGGCTGATCATGCGGTATGCCCGCACCTATCCGGGCCCGAAGTGGGAGAGGTGGACGATCGCCCTCGAGCAGCGGATTGGCCTCGCCCGCGGCCTCCCAGACCTTCGGACGCTGCGGGGGATCGAGGGGAGCGGATCAGCGATTTATTTCGAGGCCTTTCGGGAGATGGTGCGAGGCGAGCTGTCGTTCGAGGGCCGTAGCCGGCGGCCGCCCCGGGACCCGGTGAACGCGCTGCTCTCGTTGGGGTATGCCCTTCTGACCGGGGAGCTGATCGGGAAGATCGCCGCCTCCGGCCTGGATCCGTATCTGGGTTTCTATCACGAAGTGCGCCATGGCCGTCCGGCCCTGGCACTGGACCTGGCGGAGGAATTCCGCCATGCGTATATTGACCGATTCGTCCTCAGCCTGGTGAACCGTCGGTCCTTCGGGCCGGAGGACTTCGAGCAGCGGGAGGAAGACCGGGCGGTCCTGCTGAGGCCGGATGCGCTGCGGCGCTACCTGGCGGCGTATGAGGCCTTCATGGGCCGGCCTGTCGGCGGAGGCCCTCAGACGGCGCGGGGGCGCCTGGATGAGCAGGTGCGACGGCTGGCGCGGGCTATCTGGAGCGGGGGGGAATACGAGCCGTTCTCGATGGAGATTTAAGGCGAGGGAGATCCCGGATGCCGTATTTAGTGATCGCTTACGACGTTCCCGACAACCTTCGACGCCTGCGGCTGGCGCGGATTCTGTTGGGGGCGCTGGATCGGGTGCAGAAGAGCGTGTTTGAGGGGGAGGTCGAGGAGGGGCGGATCGCCCGCATCGAGGAGCGGATCCGTCGGGTGGTACGGCCGGAGGATTCGGTGCGGATCTATATCCTATGCGCGGCGTGCCAACGGCGGATCCGGGGGATCGGCCAGGGCGCGTCCGTCCGGGAGCCGGTGGACTTCTGGGTGGTGTAGGACGATCGCCGGTGGCCGGGGGATCGGGGGGAAGAGAGAGCGGGGGGGACCGACGGCGATCCCGGGATTTGTTAGGCTATTCTAAGTTTTCCGCGAATCGGGAGAAGGCTGGAAAACCCGGGGGGATTTGCGGAAAGCGGGCCGACGAGGCTGTGGAGGCATCCCCAGATTTGGGGGTAGTAAGCCGATCTGGCCGCAGATCTGGCGCCTTCCCCAGCGGGAGGACGGCGGGTGTTCCGCGAATCCCGGATTGGCCGGCGGAGTAGGGGGGATTCGCGGTCGTTGGGAATGTTTCATTTTCATCACTTGACAAACCAGCTGGATCTCCTTAGAATTGGAGGCAAATCGTATGAAAAAGGGAGACAAGGGGAGATCCTTTTCTTAGTTAGAGGAGATGATAGGAATAGACCTCCCGCCGCCGTCGCAGTGAGGAGACCCGTTTTAGGGGATTGCGATC
>NZ_JANWXB010000397.1 GCF_025055495.1 Thermoflexus sp.
GCGGGTCTGCCGATAGAAGGCGAAATTCAGAAGTTCCAGGCCGATGTAGGCAATGAGAAAAGTCGTCACAAAGAAGAATATGGATGTCTCGATCGTGACCAGACCCACAGCCTGGGTGAAAGCCCTCACCAGGGCATCCTGAAAGCCGATGGCCAGTAACATGGAGAGATAAACAGAGGCCAAGCTCAGGATCTGCTTGACCAGCCCTCTCCGCCCTCCGAGAAACCCGCTGATCAACGCACCGAAGACCAGCACCAGATCGAAGATCATAAGCCCCTCCCCGACCTGAAATAAGGAACATCAGGTGCAACTTCCAGGCTTTGCTTTGGATTTTGGGGCTGGGACACCGCCTTCGGCAGCGTTCCGGCCCCAAAAATATTTTTCTCTCCCCTTCCCAGGGCCTCAGGGCCCTGGGAAGGGGAGAGAAAAGGGGGAGAGGTCTAGCCTGCTTCCCTCCTGAGGGCGCCTGGATCGGACTTGTCACCTGAAGTTGCCCATGGCGTAAGGGGGATCATTGTGATAAGCGCGCGGTCCCTTCACGGACTTCGGCTCATATTCAGAGCACGTGCCGCTGGCTGGGCCCAATGTTGGGCGGAGATTTATGGTGGTGGAGCAGGCGGCTTCGCTGTCCATCACCCTGAACGCGTCGGTAGTGTTTCACTGCTGACAGACAGAGGGATAGGGCAGGAATGGCCTTCCTTTTTATTGTTTATTATAACTGGCAACGGGCAGTGGACGGATCGTGCGCTCGATCCGCCGGTTGTATGGGCCGTCGAGGCCGCTTCGGCAACCTCGACGGCCCAAATTCTCCAGGGCTTTTTCATCATCCCATCCAACGAGCACAGCAGCAAGACGTTTCACCGATGCTCCTTCACGCCGGGAAGTGACGTGGGGAAGAGACTCAGAAAATCTGGGGCGAGGGGTCAGGCAGTGAAGCTGCCTTGCCTCACGCCCCAAGGGGTGCGAGCGGAGAGGGTGGATGAGACGGCGCGCCGAAAACGGAGGGGCCCTCCGGCTGGATCCGGCAGCGCAGGGGCCCTTTTCCTCGATGTGGAATGTTCTGAGTTAAACTTAAGCTAAAGCGCATGGGTTGCCGGGCCGAGTGGGGGGCGGCAGGGTTGCCGAAAGTGACCCGTTCCGCCCCCAGGTTTTTCCGCGCGTGGCGCGGCGCGCCGTCCCACGCGCCATATCATCTATGGTCTGAGAGGAAGGCAATGCTGAAACAGATTCTGGGGAAGATCCTGGGGGATCCATCGGATCGCTGGTTGCGCCGATGGGCTCCACTGGTAGAAGCGATGAACCGTCTGGAACCGGAGTTCGAGGCGTTGACGGACGCCGAATTGCGGGCGATGACGGATCGGTTCCGGACGCAGATCGGCGAGGCGATCGCCGGCCATCGGGAGGCTTATCGCCGGGCCTATCTGGCCTGGCTGGTGGAGCGCGACCCGGACCGGCGCACCCAGCTGGAATACGAGATGAAGCAGCGTCTGTCTGAGCTACGCCAGGCGGAGGAGGCGGTCCTGGAGGAGATCCTCCCCCAGGCTTTCGCGGCGGTGCGGGAGGCTTCGAAGCGAACCCTGGGGCTGCGCCATTATGACGTGCAGCTGCTGGGCGGCATCGCGCTCCACTTCGGCAGGGTCGCCGAGATGAAAACCGGCGAGGGGAAAACCCTGGTCGCCACTCTCCCGCTCTACCTCAACGCCCTGCTGGGGCTGGGTGCTCATCTGGTAACCGTGAACGATTACCTGGCCCGGCGGGATACCCGCTGGATGGGCCCGATTTACCACATGCTGGGCCTTCGGGTTGGATTGCTGCAGGCCGGGGAGGGCAACGCCTACATCTATGACCCAGATTACGATGGGGGGAAAGAGGATTTCGCCCACCTGCGCCCGGTCTCGCGCAAAGAGGCTTATCTGGCAGATATCACCTATGGGACGAACAACGAGTTCGGCTTCGATTACCTTCGGGATAATATGGCCTTCACCCTCGAGGCGCGGGTTCAGCGGCTGGAGCGCCCGCACCGTTATGCGATTGTGGACGAGGTGGACAACATCCTGATCGATGAGGCGCGGACGCCCCTGATCATCAGCGGCCCGGCGGAGGAGGCGACGGAGGAATACATCCGCTGGGCGCAGATCGTGAAGCAACTGCGCCCAGGGGACTACGAGATCGATGAGAAGCACCGCACGGTTCACCTCACCGATTCCGGGTATGATCGGGTCGAACAACTCATCGGCAAGCCGCTCTTCGATCCGGAGCGCCCCGAGGAGCTCACCCCCGAGCAGATGAAGCTGATCCACCATCTGGAGCAGGCCCTCAAAGCCCAGTTCCTGTATCAGCGCAACCGGGATTATATCGTGCAGGGCCGTCAGGTAGTGATCGTTGATGAATTCACCGGCCGCCTGATGCCCGACCGTCGCTGGTCCGATGGACTTCACCAAGCCATCGAGGCGAAGGAGGGGGTGCCCATCCGCCCGGAGAACGTCACCTACGCTACCATCACGATCCAGAACTACTTCCGCATGTATGAGAAGCTGGCCGGGATGACCGGCACGGCGGCGACGGAGGCGGAGGAGTTCCAGAAGATCTATGGGCTGGATGTGGTGGTGATCCCCACCCACCGGCCGATGATCCGCATCGATTACCCGGATGTGATCTACCGGACGCGGGAGGCCAAGCACCGGGCCATCCTGCGGGAGATCGTCCAGATGCACACGATGGGGCGGCCCGTGCTGGTGGGAACCACCTCGGTGGAGGCCTCGGATTATTTGAGCAAGCGCTTGCAGGCGGAGGGCCTGCGCTGGCTGGCGCTGGTAGATCTGGTGAAGGACGCGCTGCGGCGTCGGGAGGCAGAGGGAGAGGATAGCCCTCTCTCGGAGGAGGAGCGCGGGCTGCTGAACCAGCCGCCGGAGAAGCTCCCTTTGGGGAAACTCCGATCCTGGGCCCGGGCGTTGGGGCTGGATCCGGATCCGATCGCCCCGGCGAACCTGGAACGCCTGATGGCCCTATGGAAGGTAGAACATCCCGATCGACTTCAACGGGTTTTGGGGCATGGGGTTCCCCATGAAGTGCTGAATGCGCGCCACCACGACCGGGAGGCGCGCATTATCGCCCAGGCCGGCCGGGTGGGGGCGGTGACGATTGCCACCAATATGGCCGGACGTGGCGTGGACATCAAACTGGGCGGCGAGCTGCCGGAGGAGGTCCTGGGGGATGTCAACCGGGTCCTGCGCCGGGCGGGTTTTGATCCCTACGAGATGACATTTGAGGAACGGGCGGAAGCGTTGCGGCGGCTGGACCCTTCCCAGCATGGGCTGTATCGGGAGGCGGTGCAGCGCTTTCTGGAGCATATCGAAGGCGAGCGCACGGTGAAGGTCCTGGGAGGGCTTCACGTGCTCGGCACCGAGCGCCACGAAGCGCGACGGATCGACAACCAGCTGCGCGGCCGCGCCGGACGCCAGGGGGATCCAGGCTCCTCACGCTTCTATCTTTCTCTGGAGGATGACCTGCTCCGACGGTTCGCTGGAGATCGCCTGCGCGGGTGGATGGAACGGGTGTGGGGAGACGACGACGAGCCGCTGGAGCATCCGTGGTTAAACAAAACCATCGAGGAAGCCCAGCGGCGGGTGGAGGGCTACAACTTTGACATCCGCAAGCACCTGCTGGAATATGACGACGTCCTCAATCGTCAGCGAGAGCTGATCTACGGCCAGCGCCTCCGGCTGTTGTTGCGGGATGACCTTCATGACGATCTCTGGGCGATGGTGGAAGCGGAGGTCGGACGTCGGCTTCAGCAGATGAAGCCCGGCGAGGGGTGGAAGATCATCGAGTGGCTGGATGCTGTCCAACCCCCGATGTTGCTGAGCGACGGACGGTTCCTCCCTTCCTTCAGCCTGGCCCTGCTCCTGGAGCGCCTCGAGCCCGGCGGATCCTCCCTCCAGGAGGTGGCGGGGTTGCTTCGCGAGGCGGCGCAGGCAGCGGCCGCGCACTGGGCGGAGGCTGCGGCCCGCGCCGTCCAGGCGGTGGCCGAGCGCAGCCGGGAGACCCTCGCGGATTGGGTGGATACGGCGGAGCGGGCGTTCGAGGATTGGCTTCAGGAAGGCGCGGAGGGCCGCCAGGGGCTGAACCTCCGCAGCCTTCTGGAACGGGTGCGCGAGTTGACCGGCCTGGAGATCCGGTTAGAGGGCCTGCGGATCACTGCGCCGGAGGAGGTGCGGGAGCGCCTGATGGAGGCGGTGCGGGAAGCGGGGCATCGCACGCTGCGCCTGCAGGCCCTGACGGCCGCGGCCCGCCGGGCGGGGATCGGGCTCACCCTCAGCGAGACGGACCTACTGGAGGCCCCCTGGGAGGACCTGACGGAGATCATCCGTGAGGAGATCCTGCAGGAGAGCCAGAACCGCCTGGAAGCCCATCTTCAGGAAGTGGAAGGGATCCTGGCCAATCGTCTGAACGGGCAACGGGATCTGGCAACGCTGGCGCAAGCGATCTGGGAAGCCCAGTTCACCCGGCAGACAGCTTTTGATACACGGACCCATCAACGGGTGACCTACGCGCAGGTGGTGTTCCCGCTCTCCTATCTGGCCGGGCAGCTGCTGGAAGAGATCCCTGCCTCAGAGCGCGGTGCGCGAATCCTGGAACACCTCCGGAAGGTGCTGGAAGCCCGGGAGGAGGAGCTGGGCCGTTCGGTGTGGGTTTCAATGGTGGAGCAGCGGCCTATCGATCTGGATGAGGCGACTCGTCTCAGCCTGATGAACTGGTTGGGGGCGGAGCGCTGGGAGGTGGTGGCGGAAGTTCCCTTCGGGCGCTGGGATCCGGAGCTCCAAGGGGAAGCCATCGGGTTCTTTGGGCGCCGGGCTTTTTCGACAGCCGCCCGTAACCTGCTGCTCGGCCTGATCGGTCAACTATGGGTCGATTATCTCACGGCGATTGAGAACTTGCGGCAGGGGATCGGGCTGGAGGCCTTCGGCCAGCGGGACCCACTGGTCGAATACAAGCGGCGGGCCTTTGAGATGTTCCAGGATCTACTGAACAACATCCGGGCGGAAACCGTGCGGCGGCTCTTCCTGATCGTGCCTACCGGCCAGGCCCTGGCTCGGGAACGTCGGGGGGGCCCAGGATCTCGAGCGCGAGTTCAACCCGAAGCCGCGTCCCGTTCCATCGGGCGAAACGATCCATGCCCCTGCGGCAGCGGCAAGAAGTATAAGCATTGCCATGGCCGGCCGGGGGCACCTCCTTTGCCAGGAACGGCCCCTGCCTCCCCATCGACGGCCGAACGCCGTCGTCGATTGTAGGGGCAGGCCCCTGGGCCTGCCCCCAGGTCCCCATGCCTGCCCTGATGGGATGGAGGCAACCACCAGGGGGTTGCCCCTACAGAATAATGGGGCGCACGTGCATTCCGTAGGGGCAGGCCCCCGTGCCTGCCCCCACAGGAACGTGTGATTCAGAGAGGAGATCGGGATGGCCCGGCAGAAGAAGATTTCCTTCGCATTCAAAGCTCGTCTGGATCTGCGGAACGATCGCTTTATCCCGGATGAGCGCCTCGCCGCCATCCTAAAAACGAGGCTGGAGCGCCGAGGGCATTTCCGGATTGCTGAAGGCATAGCGAGAATCTCCCCTTCCTGGTCCGTCCTGGAGGAAGCGATCCAAAAGGGGGAACCTTCCACGGGATCTCTCTGGTTGAACCCACTGGCTTTCCCCTGTCGATTTATCGCCGTGCCCGGGCGATCTCCGCACATCCTTCAACTCCACCTGGACCCCCTGGTTCCGGCGGAGCGTCTGGTTCAATGGGAGACGATGGGGGAGCCTCTGTATGTGCTGGACCCTGAGGGCAGGGTCCTGTGGTTAAATGCTGCGGCTTCCTCTTTCTGGCAGGTTCCCCGCGCAGGCTTCCTGGAGCGCCCGATCTGGGAATGGATCAGCCCAGCTCAGCGAGGCGTGATGCAAGAGGCGTGGCCCCGGCTCTTCCATGACGGCCTTCCGGCGGTCTGGGAGATCGTCCTTGGATCCCAGGGAGAGCGCGGTCAGGCTCGCTGGCTGGCCACCCCCGGTCCTTCCTGGGGCGTGATCCGCCAGATCGCCTCGAGCGCCGAGGAGCGGCTTCAGCGAGAGCTCTCCCAAGCCCTGGGGATGCTGGCCGAGCTCGGCTATCATCTCCACGATCCGCAGGCCCTGATGTCCAGCGCGCTTCACCTCTTGATGGAAATATGGAAAGCGGATGTAGGGGTGGCCTATCAGATCCAGGGCCGGCGCCTGGATCTGGTGATCGGCTTCGGCCTGGGCGAGGGGTTCTCGGCCCGGTTCGGCCATCTGGAAATGGACGATGAGACCTATACGGCTTTCCAGGCCCATCGGTATGCATGGTATATCGAGGATACCCGAACCGCCGCCCTGGCGTCCATCACCCGGGAGGTAGTGAGGTGGGTCGGTGTTCGCACGCTGGTGATGATCCCGTTGATATATCAAGGGACCCCGGTTGGCCTTCTGGGCTTTGGATACCGATGGCCTCGTCCGGCTTTCTCGATGGAGCGCGATCTGCTGACCCTCATCGGCAATCAAATCGCCCTGGCCCTGGTGACCGCGAGGAGCCTGCGATCCGCCCGTTTTGAGCTGGAGCAACATCGTCAAGCGATCGCCCAGATTTCGGAGGCCGGCCGTGAGGCGACCCAAACCACGGACATGGAGGAGTGGCTGGGCCTGGCGCTGCGAATCATTCTGAAACTG
>NZ_JANWXB010000424.1 GCF_025055495.1 Thermoflexus sp.
GGGGCGGGGTACCGAAGGCGCCCCGCCCCAGCCCCCGAATATATTGCTTTCCCCCCTAAGCTTGCGGTGGGCCACCCTCCCCAAAAATTCATCAATCAGCTACGCGGTTGGGAGCCGGTCGAACGAGGTGGCAGGCCCCCATCCCCTGTCTCCCCTTACCCCCGGCCCAAAGGGCCGTGGGAAGGGGGATAAAAGACTTAGGGGGCAGAGCCGAGCGCCGGAGGCGGTCCTCCCAACCCCTCTGATCTCTCTCCAGGGCCTTCGGGCCTCAGGAAAAGGCCTGGGGCACCGATCTTATGCTATTCTTGGTGATTATAACACGCCTGGCGATGGGAGTCTTTTTTTGTGTCGCAGGTGGGAGCCTGTCGGACTGGCGCATGGCCCTGCCCTCATCTTCTCTCCTCACGGTCCTTTGGGCCGTAGGGAGAGAAGATAAAAGCTTTCGGCTGATATCCAGTCCGGCTGCGGACCGGAGAGCGAACCACCCGTGGCGGGAGAGGGCTCGATCCCCGCTCCTTCCCGGCGAAAGCGGGGGGAAGGGGGCATAAAAACGGGGTTGAGCGGCGGCTTTCGGCCGCCTCCCAACCCCGTCCTGCTTCCTCGCTCTCGAAGCGAGCGAAGCGGTAGCACCCCTTGGATGGGATGGCGGACAGATTGTCCCAACAAGCCCTCAATCTTCCCCCAGCAATCGAAGCAATGCCTCCGCATCGTGGGCGAAGGGCGCGGGGGGATTGGCAGCCAAAAACTGGCGAAGCAGCGCCCGAGCTTCCTCTTCTCGTCCCTGGTGGGCGAGCAGCCGGCCGAGCCAGTAGAGAGCCTCCGACATCCCGGGGCGTAAAGCCAGGGCCCGTCGGAGGTCTGCCTCGGCGCCCGCGAAATCTCCTTCCAACAGGCGGACGCTTCCCCGCCCCACATACGCCTCGGGGAAATCCGGTCGGAACCGGAGCGCCTGATCGAACGCCTTTCGCGCTTCCAGGATGCGGTTCTGCTGAAGGAAGGCCGCACCCAGCAGGTAATGCGCCCGCGCTTCCTGAGGATGCTTCGCCAGGACCGCCTGGGCTTCGGCGATGGCTTCGCTCAGGCGGCCGCTTTGATATAGCGCTGTCCCCAGACTCAGACGAGCCAGGGCATGGTCCGGAACCTGCCGCAGCACCTCCCGATAGGTCTGCTCGGCCTCCCCCATGCGGCCGGCTAGGGCATACGCATCCCCGAGCCAGACCCGGGCGTCCAGCGCCTCCGGGTGTTCCCGGACGAACGGCTCCAGCTGTGCGATGGCCGAAAGGGCATCGCCCCGTTGCAACGCCGCTCGGGCCTGCGCCAGTCGGGGGTCCACCATGGGGGTCGGCGAGGGCGTTGGTGTTGGGCGACAGGCCAGGCCGAATCCCAGCCCTGCCAGCGCAAGGAGAAGGATTCGTTTCATCCTTCTTCCTGGGCCTGGAGATGAAGGACGATCACCTGGGTTTCCTCTGGCAGGTCTCCCCGGGAGATCTTCAGGACGTCGAGGGCCGGCGCCTTCTCGCTTCCCATCTCTTTCAGGAACTTCTGGACCGGATCCAGCTTGAGGGTCAGGCCCGGAACCCGGTAATGCATCGGGATCACGATGCGGGGCTCCAGGAGGCTGACGACCTCTGCCGCCTGGGCGGCGTTCAGCGCCTCCCCCCCGCCGACGGGGACGAGCAACACATCCACCTCGCCCAGGACCTCCTCGATCTCAGCCTGGGATGGCACATGCTGGAGATCCCCCAGGTGACAGACCCGCAGGTCTTCCAGTTCGAACAGAAAAATCGTATTGCGCCGCTCGCGGTCCCGCTTGCGCCGGTTCTCCGGCCGGATATCCAAGCCGGTGATGAACACGTCGCTGATCTCGTATTCCCCAGGCCCGCTGAGAATGTGCGGCTCGCCCTTCACGGCGCGGACTGCGTTATGGCCCGGGGCGTCGTGGCTGACCGTGACGATGTCCGCTTTCAGGCGGGGGAGATTCAACCCCACGCTCTTGTCATACGGATCCGTGACGATGGTCGCTGTTCGGCTGCGGATGCGAAAACAGCTCAAGCCAAACCATGTGATCTCCATTGCTCCAACGCCTCGCGATCAGGGATGCGTTCCATCGGGACCGATCCGGATGGACCGGACTCTGCTGTGGATTAATCGTATCATAGATGGGCCTGATGGGGGGATTGGGA
>NZ_JANWXB010000427.1 GCF_025055495.1 Thermoflexus sp.
GCCGAAGGCCTCCCGCACCGCCCCCGAAAACCCCCAAATGAGCAATGGACAAAGCACGAAGCCTCAGCAGGACTGAGAGAGGAAGGGGATATCCGCCATGATCCGGGAATGGGCCCGGGGGGAGGGGATTGCACTCGCAAGGCGCTGGGGGATCGCAACCACCGTGGCGGGGTTGACGCTCATGCTGATCCTACTGGGCCAACGCCACGGTTTCGGGGCGCTGGAATACCTCCAGTTCGCCCTGGACGGATTGCGCGGGGGGAGCATCTACGCCCTGGTTGCCCTGGGTTTCGTCCTGGTTTATCGGGTCACCGGGGTGATCAACTTCGCCCAGGGCGCCTTTGTGATGCTGGGCCCGATGCTCACGGCGTTCTTCTATGAGCAACCATGGCCTCCTGTCCCTGGCCTCCGACTGGCCCTGGCCGCGCTGTTGGCGGTGGGGATCGTGGGGATGCTGGGGATGACGATAGAGCGCCTCACCCTGTATCCAGCGCGCCGCGCTTCCCCACTGACCCGGATCATCATCACGGTCGGCGTGTATCTGGCGCTCCAGGGAGCCGCCCTCCTGCTCTGGGGGCCCTACGCGAAGGTCCTGCCCTCTTTCACGACCATGAGCCTGGCCGATCCCACCTTCCGATTCGGGGGGGTGCGGATGAAGGCCCAGAGCCTGTGGATCGCCGGAACCCTGATCGCAACCGTTTTGGCCCTCGGGCTGTTCTTCGGGCGCACCACCCTCGGCAAGGCCATGCGCGCCTGCGCCGTCAACCGCCTGGCGGCCCGGTTGATGGGCATCCCGGTCGATACGATGAGCACCCTGGCGTTCGGGATGGCGGCCGCTCTCGGCGCGATCGCTGGGATCGTCCTGGGCCCGGTCACCCGGGCGACCTACGACATGGGCCTGGAGCTGGGGCTGAAAGGCTTCGTGGCCGCCATCATGGGTGGGCTGGTGAGCTTCCCGGGAGCCGTTCTGGGCGGCCTGCTGCTGGGCGCCCTAGAGAACCTGTGGGCCGGCGTGACCTTGGCGGGCTTCAAAGACCTCTTCGCCTTCGTGGTCCTGATCCTGGTTCTTCTGCTTCACCCACGGGGCTTTGCAGGGGCTGAGGCCGAGACAGAGCGGGCCTGAACGGCAACCGCTCTCCGGGCGCCTCCCCTTCCCTCCATGAGCCAATCGCAGCACCTGACAGCTGCAGTTCAACAAGAGGCGGAAGATGCGTCGCACGGCATTCTCACCGAATTTCTTTGGGTTCGCTATTGGCATCCCGCTGATCCTCGTCATTGGGGCGCTGGAGGCCTTCCGGCCGCTGGGGCTCTCCCTCCCGGCTCTCACCGGGGGCCTACTGACCCTGGACACCATGATCCGGGTCGGCCTGTTCACCATCATCCTGGTGGGGTTGAACCTCCTGATGGGCTACGCCGGCCAGGCCTCGCTGGGGCAGGCGGCGTTCTATGGGATGGGGGCCTTCTTCTCGGCCATCCTGACGGTGCAAGCCCGCCTGCTGGGCCTCCCGCTTGCCCTGACGGCGGCCTGGTGGTGGCCGTGGCTGGTGATGTTCGTGGGCGCCCTCCTGGTCGGCCTGACCGCATACGGGATCGGACGACCGATCCTGCGGCTGCGGGGCCACTACCTGGCGATGGCCACCCTGGGCCTGGGGATCGTCATCTACATCCTGCTCCGGGAGAACCTGGGCCTATCGCATCTCAACCTCACCGGCGGCTTCGACGGCATCCAGGGGATCCCCCGCCTGCGGATGGGCGAGCTCGTGTTGTGGCCAGCCTGGCGCTATTTCTTTCTCGTCTGGCTCTTCGCCTTCGGGGCGATCGCCCTGGGCCTGCGCGTGGTTCACTCGCGCGTGGGGCGAGCCCTGCGGGCGATCCACGGCAGCGAGATGGCGGCGGAAAGCGTCGGGGTGGAGGTTTCCCATTACAAGGCCATGATCTTCGGCCTCAGCGCGGCGATGGCCGCCTTGGCCGGGAGCCTCTATGCCCACTTCCAGACCGCTGTGATCCCGGCCACTTTCGGGTTCGGCCCCTCGCTGGAACTGGTGGTGATGTCCGCGGTGGGCGGCATGGCGAGCATCTGGGGGGCGCCCTTTGGCGCGCTGGCCATCCTGCTGGTCCAGGAGGCGCTGCGCACCCAATTGCACCGGATCATCCCAAACGCCCAGGGGGAATTCGAGGCGATCGCCTTCGGCCTCATCCTGGTGCTGATCATGCTGTTCCTGCCAGAGGGCCTAACGACAGGAGGGCTCCGCTGGCTCCGGAGCCGTCCTCGCCTGCGGCCCCGATGGGGATGACCCATTCCGAAGCCAGCCGTTTCAGCAGATCGCAGAGGATCGGATCCCGTCGCGAGGGCAGGCGGCGAAGCGGCTCGCCCCACCCAACAGGACAGTCTCGGTCCCAATGGGAACACTCCCTCGAACAGGGGATGGAATGACGAAAACGCTGTCGATTCGCCCAGATGGAACAAAGGATCGCGCGGAAGGGCCTCTGCTGGAGATCCGCAGGGTCTCGAAGGCCTTCGGTGGCCTGATGGCGTTGATGGGGGTCTCGCTCCGGGTATGGCCAGGGCAGATCAAAGGGTTGATCGGCCCGAACGGGGCGGGGAAGACCACCCTGTTCAACCTGATCACCGGGATGCTGCGCCCGACTTCCGGCGACATCCGCTTCCAGGGGCGTTCGATCGTCGGGCTTTCACCCTTCCAAATCGCCGCCCTGGGGATCGCCCGGACCTTTCAGAACGTCCAGTTGTTCCGCGGGATGACCGTCCTGGAGCACGTGCTGGTCGGCGGGCATCGCCACAGCCGAAGCGGCCTCCTTGGGGCGATCCTTCGGACCCCCCGGATGCAACGCGAAGAGGAAGAAGCCCAGGCTCGAGCCTGGGCGATCCTGAAGCGGGTGGGGCTGGCGGAATGGGCCGATCGCCCGGCGGAAAGCCTGCCGCTGGGCTTGCAGCGGATCCTGGAGATCGCCCGCGCCCTGGCCGTCGGCCCCCAGCTGATGCTCCTGGACGAACCCGGTGCGGGGCTGAACCCGATGGAAAAGGCCCGCTTGGCGGAGCTGATCCGCTCCCTGAACGCGGAGGGGATGACCGTGCTCCTGGTGGAGCACGACATGAGCCTGGTGATGGGGCTGGCGGATGAGATCGCGGTCCTGGATTACGGACAACTGATCGCGGAAGGGCCGCCGGAGGCCATCCGTCAGGATCCCCGAGTGATCGCCGCCTATCTGGGCGAGGAAGACGAGGTGGGACATGCGGCTCGAGGTTGAAAACCTGGAAGTCGCCTATGGCCCGGTCCGGGCGCTCCACGGGGTTTCCCTGCATGTGGACCCGGGGGAGATGGTCGCAGTGATCGGAGCGAACGGCGCCGGGAAGACCACTTTGCTGCGCGCCATCAGCGGGTTGCTGAGCCCGAAGGCCGGACGGATCCGATTCGATGGGCGCGAGATCACCGGATGGCCTCCGGAACGGATCGTGGCCCTGGGCCTGGTTCAGATCCCGGAGCGGCGCCAGCTCTTCGATTCGATGAGCGTGGAGGACAACCTCCGCCTGGGGGCCTATCTGCGCCTCCGCCGCGGGGAGCGAAAGGCGGTGGAGGAGGACCTGCAACGGGTCTTTGAGATCTTCCCCCGCCTGAGGGAACGGCGGCGGCAGATGGCCGGAACGCTCAGCGGAGGCGAGCAACAGATGCTGGCCATCGGGCGTGGGCTGATGGCCCGGCCGAGGATGCTGCTCCTCGACGAGCCCTCTTTGGGGCTTGCCCCGCTGCTGGTCCAGGAGCTCTTCCGGATCCTCCGGGTCCTCCGAGAGCAGGGCCTGACCCTCCTGCTGGTGGAACAGAACGCCCGCCAGGCCTTACGGGTTGCCGATCGCGCCTACGTGATGGAGACCGGGCGGGTAGTGCGGGAGGGAACCGCTGCCAAGCTCCTGGCCGATCCCGTCCTCCAGGCGGCTTACCTGGGAGGCTCTTCAGCCCTACGCGTTCATCCATCCTCGCCGACGGAGGTAGCGGTTCATGCCCGTTCCAGCCGAACAGCTGCGTCAGGTGATGCGGCGGTGGGCGAGCACCGTGACGGTGGTGACGATGCGAGCGGATGATCAGATCCACGGCCTCACCGCCACCGCCTTCACCAGCGTGTCCATGAACCCGCCGCTGGTTCTGGTCTGCATCCAGAACGATAGCCGCAGCGAAGCCCTGCTCCGAAAGGGGCGCTGTTTCGCAGTGAATTTCCTGACGGAAGATCAGGTGGCGCTGTCCGAACGCTTTGCGGGCCGCATCCCGGCGCAGGACCGGTTCGAAGGGCTTGCCTATCGGGCGGCGGTGACCGGGGCGCCGATCTTAGAGAACGCCCTCGCTTACCTGGACTGCACGGTGGCAGGAGCGTATTGGGGCGGCGATCACACGATTTATCTCGGCCTGGTGGAGGACGCGGGGATCCTGCGAGAGGGGGTTCCCCTGCTCTACTTCCAGGGCACCTATCGACGTCTGGCCCCCGGAAACGGAGGAGGCCCATCATGAAAGAACCCGATCGTCTGCGGGGCTCGCTGGTGCCTCTGGTGACGCCCTTCCGGAACGGAACGGTGGATTGGGAGGGGTTCGCCGGCCTGATCGAATGGCAGATCGCCTCAGGATCCCACGGCCTGGTGATCACCGGCACCACCGGGGAGCCCAGCGCCTTGACCTTCGAGGAACGGGCCGGCCTTTACCGGCTGGCCGTCGAGGTGGCCCGGGGCCGGGTCCCGGTGATCGCGGGGACCGGGACGAACAATTTCGAAGAAACCGTGCGTCTCTCCCAGGCCGCCCAGGCGGCGGGGGTGGACGCGCTGCTGATCGTGGTTCCGTATTATGTGCGGCCATCTCAGGAAGGGTTGTTCCACTATTTCAAGGGGATCGCCGAGCGGGTGGATCTTCCGGTGATCCTCTACAACATCCCGGGGCGCACCGCCGTCCATCTGGAGATCGACACGGTTGCCCGGCTGCGGGAAGCGTGCCCGAACATCATCGGGATCAAGGAGGCCAACAAGGATTTCGAGCACATCAACCGGCTGCTGCACCGGATAGGGCGGGACTTCCGGGTTTACTCCGGGATCGAACTCCTTTGCTTCCCGGTGCTGGCCATCGGCGGGGCCGGGTATGTGAGCGCCACCGGAAACGTGCTGCCGGACCGCGTGGCCCGGCTTTACGATCTGGTGGCGGCCGATCGCTGGCGGGAGGCGCAGGACCTTCACTACGAGCTACTCCCCCTCAACGACGCCCTGTTCATCGAGACCAACCCGGTCCCCGCTAAGACAGCGCTGGGGATGATGGGGAAGATCTCGCCGGAGGTTCGCCTCCCGCTGGCCCCCATGCGGCCGGAGAACGTGGAACGGCTGCGGCAGGTATTGAAAGCATACGGGCTGATTGAATAGAACGCCTTGTCCATTTTTCATTGGGGGGTTTTCGTGGGCGGTGCGGGGGGGCCAAAAGCCCCCGCACCGCCCACGAAAGATTTTTTTCTCTCCCCTTCCCACAGCCCTCTGGGCCGTGGGAAGGGGAGAGAAAGGGGGGAGGGGCCATTGCCTTCCGGACGGGCTTCGGTTCTTCAAATCCTCAGTTCATAACCGGACAAAGCAGTAGGGCCAAATGCTTTAGGTGATCCTCTCCAAGGAGGCCCGAATGGACGCCCTGGCGATCGCTCTGGGGCCGGTGTTTGTGGCCGGGTTCGCGCTGCAGCAGCTGCTTGAGTTGCTGGATCCCTATCTGGATCCTCTGCTCGGGGCGCGCAAACGACGGGTATACGCGGGGATCGCCATCCTCTACGGGCTAGCCTTGGCTGCCTTCACACCTATCCGGACGTTGAAACCCTTTGGGATCGAGGTGGGCTGGATCGATTGGATCCTCACCGCCCTCTTCATCAGCGGAGGGACTAAGGGGATCAACGATCTCCTGAAGTGGCTGGGCTATCAAAAGGAACAGGCCAAGGCCCGATTGAGCGAGGCGCAGATCCAGCGCGTGTGAGGGGAGGAATGCGGATCGCCCGGTTTGCGGCGGAAGGACGGATCTGGGAGGGACAGGTCACGGAAGAAGGCTGGCTGGTGGCGGACGGCCGGGGCTTCGACCCGGCGCAGGTGGTGTGGCTGCCGCCGGTGCCCCCAGGGGGCAAGGCCATCGGGCTGGCCCTGAACTACGCGGAGCACGCCGAGGAACTTCAAGTGGCGCCCCCGGAGGAGCCAGCCCTCTTTTTCAAGCCGCCCAACACCTGGGTCGGCCACCGGGCGCCAGTGCGCTATCCGAAGGGGGTGACGTTCCTCCACGGGGAGGTCGAGTTAGTGGTGATCATCGGGCGGCGCTGCCGCAACGTCCGCCCGGAGGCCGCCTGGGACGTGATCGCCGGTTACACCATCGGCAACGACGTAACGGCCCGGGACTTCGTCGGCAACTTCTACCGCCCGCCGGTCCGCGCCAAGGGGCAGGACACCTTCGGCCCCATGGGGCCGTGGCGGGTGACGCCCGACGAGATCCCGGACCCCCATAACCTGGCGCTGCGCCTTTACGTGAACGACCGCCTGGTCCAGGAGGGGCACACCTCGCGGATGATCCACCGCATCCCGGACCTGATCGCCTTCGTCACTGCGTTTATGACCCTGGAGCCGGGCGACACTCTGTGGACCGGGACCCCCCGGGGGATCGCGCCGGTGCGGCCGGGGGATGTGATGCGATTGGAGATCGAGGGGATCGGGATCTTAGAGAACCCAGTGGTGTCGGAATGATCAGGGACTCCGGGACCAAGCCGGAGATCCCTACTATCCGGCATGCCCTGGGAAGCTTGCCGATTCAGAAAGCGAGGAGCCCACGGATGGAGCAGCGAAACGGCCTCTACGTCGTCCGGCACTTCATCAACAACGCGTTTGTGGACGCCGTGGAAGAGGGCACGTTCGAGACGCTGAATCCCGCCACCAACCGCCCGATCGGCATCGTGGCGGATGGGACCGCTGCGGACGTGGACCGAGCGGTGCGGGCGGCCCGGCGGGCCTTCGATGAAGGGCCATGGCCCCGGATGCCGGCAGCGGAACGGGCCCGCTACCTGCGGCGGATCGGCGATCTCATCCTCCAGCACGCGGAGGAGATCGCCTATCTGGAGGTCCTCGATGTGGGAATGCCCATCGCCCAGGCCGGGAAGGGGGCGATCCCGCGGGCAGCGGAGAACTTCTACTTCTTCGCCGAAATGGCCACCCGGATCATCGGGGAGAGCTATCCCAAGGACGGCGAGTTCCTCAACTACACGATCCGCAAGCCGGTGGGGGTGGCCGGGCTGATCACGCCGTGGAACACGCCGTTCATGCTGGAAACCTGGAAGGTGGCCCCCTGCTTGGCCGCGGGCAACACCTGCGTCCTGAAGCCCGCCGAATGGTCCCCGCTCTCAGCCAACAAGCTGGCGGAGATCATCCTGGAGGCGGACCTGCCCCCGGGGGTCTTCAACGTCGTCCATGGCTTTGGGGAGCGGGCAGGCGCTCCCTTAGTCGCCCACCCGGGGGTCCAGCTGATCTCCTTCACCGGCGAGACGACCACCGGGATGGAGATCATGCGCAACGGGGCTTCGACCCTGAAGCGCTACTCGATGGAGCTGGGGGGCAAGAACGCGGCCATCATCTTCCCCGACGCGGACCTGGATCAGGCGCTGGACGGGGTGATCTGGCAGGCCTTCTCCCTGAACGGCGAGCGCTGCACGGCCAACTCCCGGCTGTTGCTCCATCGGGCGATCTACGACGAGTTCTTAGACCGCCTGCTACAGCGGGTTTCCGCGATCCGGATCGGCGATCCCTTCGACCCGCAGACGGAGATCGGTCCGCTGATCCACCCGGAGCACTGGCAGCGGGTGCGGGGGTATATGGACGTCGCCCGGGCGGAGGGGGCGGTCATCGCCGTTGGCGGGGATCGCCCTTCTCATCTGCCGGAAGGGAACTACTTCGCCCCTACGGTGATCGTGGAGGCGCGGCCGGAGATGCGGGTGGCCCAGGAGGAGATCTTCGGCCCAGTCCTGGTCGTCCTCCCCTTCGAAACCGAGGAGGAGGCCATCCGCATCGCCAACGGGGTCTCCTACGGCCTCGCCGCCTACATCTGGACGAACGACCTCGTCCGCGCCCACCGGGTGGCCCACGCGATGGAAGTGGGGATGGTGTGGATCAACGCCCCGAACATCCGGGACCTGCGGACCCCCTTCGGAGGGGCCAAATACAGCGGCATCGGCCGGGAGGGCGGATTTTACAGCTTTGAGTTCTACACCGAGGTGATGACCGTGCACGTGGCGATGGTCCCACCCCGTATCCCCCGGATGGGGATCGGAGAACGATCCGCTGGGTAGGGGCAGGCCCCGTGCCTGCCCTGATTGGGGGGCAACCACGGGGGTTGCCCGAATAGGGCAACCACAGGGGGTTGCCCCTACAAAAACCATGGGTGGGGCCAACCATAGGGTGCATCCCCTGAACGAAATCGGACCGGGAGGCAGCTATGGGTGCGCGAACCGGCGCGCAATTCCTACAGCGAATCCGTGAACATCCCCGGGACCTCTGGCATCGCGGCGAGCGGGTGGGGGACCCCACGACCCATCCTGCCTTCGCCCGCGGGCTGCGTTCGATGGCCCGGCTCTACGACCTACAGTGGGAGCGGGCGGAGGACTGCCTGTATGAGTCGCCCACGAGCGGCGAGAAGGTGGGCCTCTCCTTCCTGATCCCGCGATCGCCCGAGGACGTGCAGCGGGTGAGCCGGATGATGAAGACCTGGGCCGATGTGCATTTCGGGTTCATGGGGCGGACGCCGGATTATCTCAACCGGGCCATCTCGTATTACGCCTCGGGGGCGGATTTCCTGGGGGAGAAGGAGCCGGCCTTCGCGGAGCACATGCGGCGTTACTATGAATATCTGCGCGAGCACGATCTCTGTCTCACCCACACCCTGATCAATCCCCAGGCCAACCGGGCGGTCGGCCCCTCGAAGCAGGCGGATCCCTATCTGGCGGCTCGGGTGGTGAAGGAAACCGACGGCGGCATTGTGATCCGCGGGGCGCGCATGCTGGCGACGCTGCCAGCAGTGGATGAGCTGATGGTCTTCCCTTCGACGCTGCTGCGGAACACGGAGGAGGACGCCCCATATTGCTACGCCATCGGCATCCCCTGCGACGCGCCCGGCCTGCGCTTCCTGTGCCGCGAAACCCTGGACTACGGCCGCTCTCCCTTCGACCATCCCCTGGGATCCCGCTTCGATGAGATCGACGCCGTGGTGATCTTCCACGATGTCTTCGTGCCATGGGAGCGGGTGTTCATCTATCGAGATGTGGAACGGGCCAACCAGGCCTATGCAGCGACCGGCGCCATCGTGGGAATGGCCCATCAGGTGGTGGTGAAGAACATCGCCAAGACCGAGTTCTTCCTGGGCCTGGCCTCCCTGATCGTCGACGCCATCGGCATCGAGGGCTTCCAGCACGTGCAGGAGAAAGTGGCGGAGATCTGGATCTATCTGGAGACCATGAAGGCGCTGCTGCGGGCGGCGGAGGCCGACGCCCACGTGGACGCTTTCGGCGCCTTCCGCCCCGCATGGCCGCCGCTGGACGCGGCCCGTAACCTCTACATGCGCTGGTATCCTCGCATCGTGGAGATCATCCAGCAGCTCTCCGCCAGCGGCATCATCGCCACCGTCACGGAGGAGGACATGAAGAATCCGGAGCTGGTGGAGGACATCCGCCGCTACTTCCAGGCCGCCCGCGCCGAGGCCTACGATCGCATCCCCCTCTTCCGGCTGGCGTGGGACGCCGCCCTCTCGGCCTTCGCCGGGCGCCAGGTCCAATATGAGCGGTTCTACTTTGGCGATCCGGTGCGCATCGCGGGGGTTATCTTCCAGAAGCACGACCGCACGCCTTATATGGAGAAGGTCCGGGAGTTCCTGAAGCAGATGCGGGAGGAAGCCTTCGCGGAAGCCACCGAAACGATCTCGTAACGAAAAACCCTCGTTTGTAGCAGGGCACGCCAGTGCCCGTCTATGGGTTCCCCAAAAATGGGCACTAACGTGCCCAACTACGCTCGTTTGTAGTAGGGCACGTAAGTGCCCGTCCATGCGTTCCCAAAAAAGAACGGGCACGGACGGGCCCGACTACGAACGAAATCGCGAGCCTTGGATCGGGGGGAGCCATGGGGAACTTCTCCATCACCCGAGCCGCCCATGCGGAGTTCCGCGTGACGGATCTGGAGCGCGCCCGGGCCTTCTATGTGGAGGCCCTGGGGTTCGTGGAGGTCGCCCGGGAGGGGGATCGCCTCTACTTGGGGGGCCTGGAGGAACGGGATCGCTACAGCCTGATCCTGCGGAAGGCGGAAAGCCCCGGCGTCACCCACCTGGCCTTCCGGGTGGCGGACCCGGGGGACCTCGACCGCCTGGCCGCCCTCTATGAGGCCGCCGGATGCCCGATCCGCTGGCTGGCCCCCGACGAGGAAGAGGCCGGCCAAGGACGGGCGCTGCGGGTCCAGGATCCCGCGGGCCTGCCCATCGAGTTCTTCCACGAGATCGCGCAGCGGGAGCGGTTGCTCCAGCGCTTCGACCTCTATCGGGGCGCCCACATCATGCGCCTGGACCACTTCAACTGCCAGGTCCCCAATGTCCAGGAGGCCTACGACTGGTGGACCGGTCGGCTGGGCTTCTATTGTTCGGAATATACGGTGACCGATGAGGACCCGCCCCGGCTGTGGGCGGCGTGGCTGCATCGTAAGCAGAACGTCCACGACATCGCCCTGATGAACGGCATCGGCCCGCGGCTCCATCACCTCGGCTTCTGGGTGGCAGATACCCAGAGCGTCCTGCGGGCCTGTGACATCTTGGCCGCCCTGGGGATGGGGGAGGCCATCGAGCGCGGACCCGGCCGCCACGGCCTGAGCAACGCGTTCTTCCTCTACCTGCGGGACCCCGATGGCAACCGTATCGAGCTCTATACCAACGACTACATGATCCCCGACCCTGACTGGGAGCCCATCCGGTGGTCCATCAACGATCCACGCCGGGCGACGTTTTGGGGTCACATCCCTCCTCGCTCCTGGTTCGAGGAAGCCTCGCCGGTCGAGCATATCCTCACCCGCGAGCCGATGCCGGTGCGGGAGCCCCTGCTGATCGACCGGCCGGTGTTTGTGACCTGAGGGGAAGACAGCGATGAGGGGACCAGGGGACACGCGAAAGATCCCGTTGCGCGATGGGCTCGTCCTGGCGGTGACGCAAGCCGGCGATCCGGAGCGGCCGCCGCTCCTTCTCCTTCACAACGCCTGTAGCACCTTCCGGGCTACCTGGGGACGGGCGCTGGGCCCCCTGGCCACACGGTTCCACGTGATTGGCCCCGACCTGCGTGGGCACGGCGGGAGCACCAACCCGGAGGGCCGGCTGGACCTCCGGGAGATGGCCGACGATCTGGCGACGCTGATGGATCGGATCGGGGTTCCGGACGCCCACGTGATGGCCTTCAGCGGCGGCGCCTCCACCGCCCTCTATCTGGCCACCCGTCACCCCCGGCGGGTCCGCTCGATGGTGCTCATCGGCAGCCATTACACGGTGCGGAACCTTCGGACGCGAGGGGATGCCTTCTGGGACCCGGAGCGGATCCGCCGGGAGGAGCCGGCCTGGTGGGCGGCGATGGTGCGCTGGCACGGTTCCGAGGAGCGGGTCGAGGCGCTGTTGCGGGGATGGCGGGAAGAAGATCATCATCGCCCGGACTTCACCCCGGAAGACCTGCAGGCCATCGCCGTCCCCACCCTGTTGCTGATCGGGGAGAACGATCCGATCACCCCTGTGGAGCAGACAGTGGAAATGGCCCGCTGGCTCCCCCGTGCCCGCCTGGTCGTCTTCCCGGGAGCCGGCCATGACGTCCTCCGGGAGCGACCGGAAGAGTTTTTTAAAGCGGTTCGAAGCTTCTGGGAGGAAATCGGGATCCCGTAAACTTCTCTCTTCTGGAGGGGCCTATGGCGGTGCAGGCGAAGCCGATGTATTGGAACGAGGAGATGGAGACCATGCCGCGGGACCGGCTGGAGCGGCTGCAACTGGAGCGGCTCCAGCGCATCGTGGACTACGTCTACCATCGGGTCCCGCACTACCGGCGGAAGATGGATGAGGCCGGCGTGAAGCCCTCGGATATCCGCCACTTGCAGGACATCACGAAGCTGCCTTTCTCCTCCAAGGCTGACCTGCGGGAGACCTACCCCTTCGGCATGTTCGCCGTCCCCCTGAACCAGGTGATCCGGATCCACGCCTCCTCCGGGACCACCGGGAAGCCGACGGTGGTCGGCTACACCCGGAACGACCTGGAGGTGTGGGCGGAGGTCTGCGCGCGCTGCCTGGTGCTCTCCGGGGCGCGGCCCGGGGAGGTCTTCCAGAACGCCTACGGCTACGGGCTCTTCACCGGCGGCCTGGGGATGCACTATGGGGCGGAGAAGCTGGGGATGGTGGTGGTGCCGGTCTCCGGCGGCAACACCAGCCGCCAGTTGATGCTCCTGAAGGACTTCGGCACCCACGTGATGGCGTGCACGCCCTCCTATGCGTTGGTGATCGCCGATGCCCTCCTGGCCAACGGCTACCGGCCCGGCGACCTCAACCTGCGGGTCTTCATCCTGGGCGCTGAGCCGTGGACCGAGGGGATGCGCCGGGAGATCGAGGAGAAGCTCGGGGTCCACGCCGTCAACATCTACGGCCTCAGCGAGGTCATCGGCCCCGGCGTTTCCAATGAGTGCATCGAAGCCAAGAACGGCTCCCACATCTTCGAGGACCACTTTCTGGTGGAAGTCGTGAACCCGGCCACCGGCGAACCGGTCCCGCCCGGAACCGTGGGCGAGCTGGTCTTCACGACGCTCACGAAGGAAGCCATGCCGGTGATCCGGTATCGGACCGGGGACCTGGCCTCCATCGATCCCGAGCCCTGCGTCTGCGGTCGGACCTTCGTCCGGATGTCGCGGGTGTTGGGGCGGACGGACGACATGCTGATCATCCGCGGCATCAATGTGTTCCCATCCCAGGTGGAAGCCGCTCTGGTGGGCCTGCCGAACCTGGCCCCGCACTATCAGCTGGTCGTCACCCGGGAGGGCCGTCTGGACCAGCTGGAGGTGAAGGTGGAGGTGACGGAGGACTTCTTCCGGCAGGTCGGCGGGGAGCTGCTGGCCGGGGAGATCTTCGAGAGCCTCGAGACGGTGCAGGGCCTGCGGGATCGGGTGAACCAGACCCTCGATGAGGCCCTGGGGATCCACGTAAAGGTCACCCTGGCTCCTCCGAACACGCTGCCGCGCAGCGAGGGTGGGAAGCTGCGCCGGGTGATGGATCTGCGGCCGAAGGAGTGAATCCGCGGATCGGAGGACCGGGAGGGAAGATCCAGAGAGGCGGCCGATGCAGGATCCGTTCATGACGACGCTGGGGATGGAGGGCGAGATCCTAAGCCCCGGGCGGGCCCGGACGCGGGGGATCGTCCGCCCGGAGCACCTGAACCTCCACGGGACCGCCCACGGGGGATTCGTGTATACGCTGGCGGACGCCGCCTTCGCCTTAGCCTCGAACTCTCACGGCGTCCGCGCGGTGGCCCTTTCCACCCACATGGAATACCTGCGACCAGTTCAGGCAGGCGATTCCCTGGAGGCCATCGCCGAGGAGATCCATCGGGGAAGCCGCACCGCCCTCTATCGAGTGGAGGTGCGGCGCGGCGAAGAGCTCGTCGCCTGGTTTACCGGATGGGTATATCGGTTTTCATGACAGGAGTCGCGCCGTTCGCTTCCCCATCGAAGCACTGGGGGCGGAGCTAAGCACCTTGGGCGCCCGGCTCCGCCCCCAAGAAGTCTTTGATCCCCTTCCCGCAACCCAAAAGGCTGTGGGAAGGGGGGAAAAGATTCTAAGGTGCGGAGTGGAGGGTCGAAGGCCCCCCGCCTCGCATTCCGGTTCGCGTTCTTTTTGTGAACGCCTCACGGGCACTGACGTGCCCTACTACAAACAAGGCATTGCTCGTTCGTAGTAGGGCACGTTAGTGCCCGTTCTTAATCTTTAGACGAGTGCTTTGCTTCTCAACCGCACGGGCACTGACGTGCCCTCCTACAAACACCCCCGCTCGCCATTGAACTCACAAGGGCCCGCTTCCCGCCTACGCGTCAGGGGCTCTTACGGGCACTGACGTGCCCTAGGGGGTTCTGGGGGCAGTGCGGGGAGCCTTCGCCCCCAGCACCCGAAAAACCTCGTGGAGCGTTGGGACAGGCAATGAAGCCCCCCTGCTGCTTCCACCCCCCATGCTTCGCCTGGCCTCACCTCCCGCCTTCGCGAGGCCTCGGCTCATGTTCGGAACACGTGCCGCTGGCTGGGTCCGATGGCGGACAAGGGTTTGGGGTGGTGGGGTGAGGGGCGAAGCCCCCCGTCCCACCACCCCAAGGGTTTTTGAATCCCTCTCCCCACGCCGCTTCGCGGTGTGGGGAGAGGGTAGGAGGGAGGAGGATCTGGCCCCTTCCAACCATCGGGCGGTTTGCTCTCCGGCCTGCACGAATTTTGGACATGAGCCGAGGCCTCATGTGCCCTCTTCCCATGAAGCCAGATAGCGCTCCTGCTCCGGGGTGAGGGCGTCGATCCGGATCCCCATGGTTTCCAGCTTCAGGCGGGCCACCGCCCGGTCGATCTCCGGGGGGACCGAGTACACCTGGCGCTCCAGGGAGCGGCCGTTGCGGACCAGATACTCCACCGCCAGCGCCTGGTTGGCGAAGGACATATCCATCACAGCGCTGGGATGGCCCTCCGCCGCCGCCAGGTTCACCAGCCGCCCCTCCGCCAGGACGTAGAGCCGGCGCCCGTCCTTGAGCGTGTATTCCTCCACGAACTCCCGGACCCGCCGCGGCTCCCCGACGCTCATCTCCCGGAGGGCGGGGAGGTGGATCTCGACGTTGAAATGCCCGGCGTTGGCCAGGATGGCCCCGTCCTTCATCGCCTCGAAGTGGGGACGGTCGAGGATATGGATGTTCCCGGTGGCGGTGATGAAGAGATCCCCCTCCCGGGCGGCCTCGGCCATCGGCAGCACCCGGAAGCCGTCCATCGCCGCCTCCAGGGCCCGCAGGGGATCCACCTCCGTGACGATGACCTGAGCCCCCATCCCCCGGGCCCGCATGGCGATCCCCCGGCCGCACCAGCCGTAGCCGGCCACCACCACCACCCGACCGGCCAGCAGGATGTTCGTCGCCCGCAGGATCCCATCGATAGTGGACTGGCCGGTGCCGTATCGGTTGTCAAACAGGTGCTTGGTCAGGGCATCGTTGACAGCGATGATGGGATAGGCCAGCACCCCCTCCCGGGCCATTGCCCGCAGACGGATCACGCCGGTGGTGGTCTCCTCCGTCCCCCCGAGGATCTCCGCCATCCAGGCCGGGCGCTCCTTGTGGAGGGTGCTCACCAGATCCGCCCCGTCGTCCATCGTGATATGGGGCTGATGAGCCAAACATGCCTGGATATGGCGATAATAAGTGGCCGTATCCTCTCCCTTGATGGCGAAGACCGGGATCTCGAAAAAGCGCACCAGGGCGGCGGCCACATCGTCCTGGGTGCTCAGGGGATTGCTGGCGCACAGGGCCACTTCCGCCCCACCGGCCTGCAACGTCCGCGCCAGGTTCGCCGTCTCCGTGGTCACGTGCAGACAGGCGGAGATCCGGATCCCTGCCAGCGGGCGCTCGCGCTCGAAACGCTCCCGGATGCGGCGCAGCACTGGCATCTCCCGCTCCGCCCACTCGATCCGGTCCAGCCCCTGTTGGGCCAGCGAGAGGTCTTTGACGTCAAACGGCTTGCCGGTCATCGGTTCCCCCTGTTTCGAGATTGACATCCGTGCTGTCCCCACGGTATTGTAAAGCAGAAGTCGCGCCATCGGGAGACAGCAAATCCCCAGTCGATCACTGGACGAAGCACTCACATCCTGAACCTCACGGAGGCGACGACATGGCACACCGGATCCGATGGGGCTCCCTGTTTTTCGTCGGCTTGCTGCTGGCGACCGCCGGATGGCATCCGGGGAGATCGGCCATCGCGGAAGCGCCCCCTCCCCCGCCCGACCCGGTCTCGCCTGCCAGCACACACCGTGTGTATCTTCCCCTCGTCTTTAGAGCCCCCCGGGCCTGCGACCCCATCCCTGGGGTCAGCTACATCCACTTGGATGTGCTCTCGACGGATCGATACGATCCCAACAAGCCCCCGCCGGACAACAATCCCGATTACCGGCTCTCGTTACTGGGATACTACCCGGTGAACCGAGCCCGGCAGCTGATCCCTTACGACCCCTCCCATGCGGATCCCCGGGCCCCTCAATTCACCACCCTATTAGCGGACCAACCGGTGCCGCCCATCGTCAACACATACCAGGCCTGCGGCTGGGACTGGGTCCGCCACCAGCCGATCTGCCCGGCGCCATGGGACCATCCCAACGGGTGGCCGCCGGTCTCGGCCCTCGGCCTCCAGACCGCGCCCGAAACCATCGTCCAGGTGCCGGATAGCGGCTACGTCCCCGGCTGGGACTGCGGCCCCGGCGGGTGCGACGCGCTGGTCCTCTACGCCTCGGAGTGGGAGATCACCCTGCGCTACGCCCGGGAGGATGACTTGTTCCCCGGCTACACCATCCACATCGTAGGGATCTGCGTGGAGCCCTCGCTGCGGGCCCTCTACCGGACGCTGCACGCCCAAGGGCGCGAGCGCCTGCCCGCGGTGTATGGCGGGCAGCCCATCGGCCGGGCCTGGGGGAACGAGATCATCATCGCCCTTCGCGACAACGGCCCCTTCATGGACCCTCGGGACTGCCACAGCTTCTGGCGCGGGCATTGCCCATGACGGGTATGGCCCCCTGCCGCCTTTGCCGCATCTCCGGATAAAATCCTACAGAGGGGGAAGCGACCGGCGGAGCCCCCGCCGGGAGCGGCGCTGCGCGGAGGGTTCCGCTGGGCGAGATCCTGCGAAGGCGGAGGGATGGCCGGTGATGTCCGAGCTGATCGTCATCGGGGGTGGGCTGGCCGGGTCGGAGGCCGCATGGCAAGCGGCGCAGCGGGGCATCCAGGTTCGGCTCTACGAGATGCGGCCCGGGAAGTTCACCCCCGCCCACACCACCGCATGGCTGGCCGAGATCATCTGCTCCAACTCCCTGGGCTCCGACGAGCTGGAGAACGCCTCGGGGCTCCTGAAGGCGGAGCTCCGCTCCCTGGGCTCGCTGCTGATGGCCTGCGCCGACCGCACAGCGGTGCCCGCGGGGAAGGCCCTGGCCGTGGACCGGGAGCTCTTCGCCCGCTGCGTGACGGAGCACATCGAGAGCCACCCGCGGATCACCGTGATCCGGGAGGAGGTGACGGAGATCCCGGACCGCCCGTGCCTCATCGCCACCGGGCCTCTCACCTCCGATGCCCTCGCGGCGGCCATCCAGCGGCTCACCGGCCAGGAACACCTCTACTTCTACGACGCCATCTCCCCCATCGTGGCCGCCGATTCCATCGACATGTCGATCTGCTTCAAGGGCTCCCGCTACGGCCGGGGCCAGGAGCCTGATGGGGACTACCTGAACTGTCCGATGACCCAGGAGGAATACGAGGCCTTCGTCGACGCCCTGATCGGCGCGGAGACCATCGAGCTGCGGGATTTCGAGCGCGAGGACCCGCGGTTCTTCGAGGCATGTCTGCCCATCGAGGTGCTGGCGAAGCGGGGGCGCGAGGCCCTGGCCTACGGCCCGCTGCGGCCCACCGGCCTGATCGACCCGCGCACCGGCCGCCCGCCCTATGCCGTCGTGCAGCTGCGGCGGGACAACCGGGCGGGGACGATGTATAGCCTGGTGGGGTTCCAGACCAACCTGAAGTGGCCGGAGCAGCGGCGGGTGTTCCGGATGATCCCCGGCCTGCAGAACGCGGAGTTCCTGCGCTACGGCCAGATGCACCGCAACACCTACATCAACGCGCCCGCCTTGCTGGAGCCCACGATGCAGTTCCGAAGGCGGCCCGATCTCTTCTTCGCCGGGCAGATCACCGGGGCGGAGGGTTACGTGGGGAACATCGCCACCGGGCTGGTGGCGGGGGTCAACGCCGCCCGCCTGCTGCGGGGCCAGCCGCCGCTGGTCTTCCCCCGCACCACGATGATCGGGGCCCTGTGCGACTACCTGGCCCACGCTGACCCGCGGGACTTCCAGCCGATGAAGGCGAATTTCGGCCTGCTGCCGCCGCTGGAGCGGCCGCCCCGGGACAAGCGGGCCCGGGCCCTGGCTTACGCGCGCCGGGCCCTCGAGGACCTGCGGCGGTTCTGGGCCGAGAGCGGCGAGGTGGCCCCGGAAGGCTGAAGGCCGGCCCTCTACGCCGAAAGAAAGCCCCCATCAGCGGGGATCAGGGCGCCGGTGACGTAGCTGGCCAGATCCGAGACCAGAAAGAGCACCACCCGGGCCACTTCGTCCGGATCGCCCCAGCGCCCCAGGGGCAGCCGCCGCCCGAAATCGTAGCCCGCCAGCCACCACCGCGGGTGCAGCGAGCGCAGCGCCCGGCGGATCAGCCGGCGCGTGCCGGGCGTTCGGATCCCGCCCGGGAGGACGGCGTTCACCCGGAAGCCCGCCTTGCCGTAATCCCGGGCCAGCCCCCGGGTCAGGGCCAGCAGCCCCGCCTTGCTCACCGTGTAGGGGATCAGATCCGCCTGGAAGGGCAGGATCGCCTCGATGGTCCCCACGTTCACGATGGCCCCACCCCGGCGGCCGCGGCGGGCGATCATCCCCTGGCACATCCAGAGCGCCGCCTTCAGGTTCACCCGCAGCACATGCTCCAGGAACCCGGGATCGACCTCCGAGAAATCGCGAAAGGGATAGATCCCGGCGTTGTTCACTAGGATGTCCGGGACCTGGGCGTCGGGAAGGCGTTTCCAGAGGGCGCGGACCGCCTCCTCGTCGCCCAAGTCCAGGCGAACCGGATGGGCCTCCCCGCCCGCGGCGCGGAGGCGGTCGGCCAGTCGATGGAGCGCTTCCTCCTGGATGTCGACCAGCAACAGCGCGGCGCCGGCCTCGGCCAGGCGCCGCGCGATCGCCTCGCCGATGCCGGAGGCTGCCCCAGTGACGAGGGCCCGGCGCCCGCGCAGCGAGATCAGTTCCGAAACCGGGATCATCCTCTCCCTCACCTCCAGCTCCCAGGGGTTCCCTTCAATGACGGAATGGGGCTCCGGGGTTTCCTGATCCCACCCCCGAGATGATCCAGGCCGGTCCGCCGGCACCGTCAAGGTCAGGCTGGCCCTTCCTCAGAGGCCTATCCGCGGCGCGGCCGCGCGGCCATCAGCGTCAGCCCAGCGATCAGCGCCAGTGCCGCCGGCACCAGGAAAAAGGCATGGATCAGCCACCCCTCCGGGCTCATGATCAGCGACCACCACCGAGCCACCGGATCAGGCTGTAGAGGCTCGAGCAGGCGAAGCGGGCGCTCCGGGAGGAGGCCGAGCGCTCCATGGATCCGCTGCAACAAACTCCAGACGCGGCTCAGCAGGTGAACCCACGAGGCGATCCAGATCAGGGCCACCCCCAGAAGGGCAAGCGGAGCCCAGATGATGCCCTGTCGCCACAGGAGGGGCCACGATAGCAGCACGGCCAGCACAACCGGCGGCCAGAGGGGCATCAGCGCCACAAACCCGATCGTTGCGAACGGGCTGAGGGAGCGCGTGACCTCCTGGAGCATAACATAGAACAGAACCCCAAACAGAGCGGACCAGGTCAGCGCGGCGAGGGCGAGCCAGCTCCCGATCACCGGGCGCACCCGGCGGCCCGCCCCAAGGGCCCACGTCGTGGCGAAGAACAGCCCGACCAAGGGAAGGCCTATCGGCGGGAAGATCCACCAGCCCTCATACCCGCTCAGGCCAGTGCCCGTCAGGCCGCCGGTGACGATCAGCGCGGCCAGGCCGAGCAGCCCCGTCAGCAACCCTCCCACAATCCGCATCGCCCCCTCCTTTCCACAACTTTACGATCCAGCGAGGAGCTGGCGTCTCCTTCGCGGGATCCGCTAAGATCCTCGGAGAGCCTTTCGAACCTTCTCCTGCGGTCGTTCCTGATCGCCTCTGGAGAGAGAGGGCGAATTCTCCTGGAACGAGGGAAGTTCCACCACCCAGATCCCCCAGGCCTCCGCCAGCTCCCGGAGGTTCTCCCGCGTCTCATCCCACCGTTGATTGATCACCAGGATCTTCGCCGTGTAGATGCCGAGGCGCTCCCGCCCGCAGGCGGCGTTCAGCTGATCCAGGACCTCCTTCGTCCCGGCCTTCCGGCCCGTTTTGGCTTCGATCACGCCCACGCGGTTGCCCCGCCGGACCACCAGGTCCAGCTCCAGCGCGCCGCCGATCCGCACCCCCCTTTCCACCTCGTCCACTACTCCCGCCAAGGCCTCGGCGATCGCCCGCTCGAAGGCAAGACCCAGAGAATCCTTCCTTCGCTTCGCCTCATCTTCCACCTGATAAGGCCCTATGTAGGCTCGCAGGTAGTCGTCCAGCGTGATCATCGCTGGGATCTGGATAGGCGGATCCGCCGCAATCTGCCCGCCTTGCGTAAACCGATATCGGTGGAGCTGCTCCCGTCTCCCTTCGCTCTGGAGATACACGAACGGCGCGCCGAGTCGGGCTGCGACCTGATATGCGGCCAGGACCATCGCCTTGGTGCCGCCGGTGAGGTTGAAGATCCATTAAATAACATTAACTGGCGATTCCCTTACAGCGTCCGCCCCACAGCTTCGGCGACCCGACGCAGCTCCTCCATCAGGGCGGCGAAGCGATCAGGCTTCAGGGATTGGGCGCCGTCGGAGAGGGCGGCCTCCGGGCGGGGATGGACCTCAATGATCAGGCCGTCCGCCCCCGCCGCCACTGCCGCGCGGGAGACAGCCGGCACCAGGTTCCACCGCCCGGTCCCGTGGCTGGGGTCGACGATCACCGGCAGGTGGGTGAGCTGCTTCAACAGCGGGATGGCGTTGATGTCCAGGGTGTTGCGGGTGTAGGGCTCGAAGGTCCGGATGCCCCGCTCGCAGAGGATGACCTGGTGGTTCCCCTGAAGCAGGATGTATTCGGCAGCCAGCAGGAGCTCCTCCACCGTGGACATCAGGCCCCGCTTGAGGAGGACGGGCTTGCGGGCCTTGCCGACGGCCTCCAGGAGGGCGAAGTTCTGCATGTTCCGGGCGCCGATCTGCAGGACGTCCGCGTATTCGGCAACGATCGGGACGTGTTCAGGGGCCATCACCTCCGTAACGACGGGGAGGCCGGTCTGCTCGCGGGCCTCGGCCAGCAGCCGCAGCCCCTCGACGCCAAGCCCCTGGAAGCTGTAGGGCGAGGTGCGGGGCTTGAAGGCGCCCCCGCGCAGCATGGAGGCCCCCGCCGCCTTCACCGCGTGGGCCGCCTCCAGGAGCTGCTCCCGGCCCTCCACCGCGCACGGCCCGGCGATGACCACAACCTTCGTCCCGCCGATGACCACCCCGTTGACGTTCACCGTGGTGTCCTCGGGCTGGAAGTCCCGGCTGGCCAGCTTGAAGGGCCGCAGGATGGGGACCACCCGTTCCACCCCCTCCCAGAAGAGGATTTGGTCAGGGTTCAGCGGCCGCTCATCGCCGATGATGCCGATGATGGTGCGCTCCACCCCCTGGGAGAGGTGGGCCCGGAATCCCATCCCCTCAATCTGGGCGACCACGTTCGCGATCTGCTGGGGCGTCGCCCCATGCTTCATCACGATGATCATCGCTCTCTCCTTTCGAAGATTTTGCCGGATCGCGGCCCGGGGCGCGAGCTTCCCGCCGGCATAGAGGATCTCGTTCGATCCAAAATAAAAAACGTGGGGCCTGTCGGCCCCACGCTGGGTTCTGGATTCGAGGATTTTGGGGAAGGCTTAGGCCCGAGGACCCGCGCGGGGCGACCGGCCAAACCCGCCCGGTCCGGCGTAATGGGCGAAATAGAAGCAACCGCTGTCGAGCGCCCGCGCGCTGGCCATCGGATTCATCCGACCTGTTCTTTAGCGTTTTTATCGCCGCGAGGAGGAGCGCTTCAAAGGCAGATCGGGCTTGACGTTCCGGCGGGGATCACCCACCTGAACGACGAGGGTTCAACGAGCCCCCGCTTTTTGAAAGGTTGGCCAATGGCGAGGGAACCTGAAGCGACACGCCGCCCCTGGCCCAGGTTTTTACCCAAGATTACATACACCCCGCTGGGTTTGTCAAGTCTGCCGCCTCGGCCCCTGGCGCTTCCCCTCCAAACTTACAGGAGAGCCCGAAAGCCGCTCACGGCGGGGCGACTTCCGCCGGAGACACCCGCCCCTCCGCCGATGATCCCTCAGGGCGCCTCGGCCGCGACCTCCAGGAACCCGACCGCCACGGTTTCCCCGACGACAGCGCTCACCGGCATGATCCGCCAGCGAGCGGCGGGCTCCTGCACGGAGAAGGCCAGCGCCCGGATGGCTTCCTCGCCGCCGGCAAGCTGGAGCGCCGGGCCCCTATGTTCACGATACAGCACCGGCCCCTCTGGGTCCCAGAACGTCCCCTCAGGCAGCGCCCGGGGATCGGCCGGGCCGGGAGCCGGGCCGACCAGCATCGGAACGGTGCTTGCATCCGGGCTCTCCAGGGACACCCCCGCCTCGCAGCCGGAGGGGCGCATGCAGCGGGCCTGCAGGCGGACCACCACCCACACCCAACCTTCTGCCCATGGGCCCTGGGCGATGATGCTTCCCGTGCTCTCGTCGACGACGGGCAGCGCCTCCCGGACGACGCGGGCGTCCAGGAGGGTGACCTCCAGGCCGTCGAGCGGGAGCGGGCGGCCCGGCGGGAGGGGGAAATCGCGCACGCGTCCGGCCAGGGCCGGCGGGAGGGGCGCGAGGGGGATCAGGGCCTCGCCGCCCACGCCTCCGATCGGGATCGGAACCAGGAGGCTTCCGCCCATTCGGAATTGTCGGAGGAGCAGATAGGCCGGCGCGACGTCCGGCGGGAGCTCAAACCGACAGGTGCCGGCCGCCTCCCAGCCTGGCGGCTCGTCCCCGCTAGCCCCGCACGGACCGGGCCCCGAAGGATGGATAACCCGCAGGGTCGGGGGGCCTGGGGCGGGGCCTTCGACCGCCAGCAGCCAGAGGCCGAAGCCCGCTTCCCGAGACGCCGAAAGGAAAAGCGGGTTAAAGCCCTTCTGCCCCTCGATCTCCTCCAGGGTGCCCCGCCGCGCCTCGAGGTCGACCTCCACCCGCCCTCCCTGGATCCGAACCTCGCGCAC
>NZ_JANWXB010000402.1 GCF_025055495.1 Thermoflexus sp.
GGGCCAGAGGGAGAGAGAACAGGCCCGGCGAGCGAAGAGCGACCGGCGCAACTTCTTTGTCGCCCTAGGGTGGGCAAGGCGGCCCACAACAGCCCCGGCCGCCTCATACGAATTCAGACAGCTGTCTCCCCATCTCTCACGGACTCAAGATGCAGATGAGTGCAGCCCCCAAGGCCATCCCGGCGGTAGGCAGGGCCATCGGGGGGCGGGCCGGCGGCCGCAACCCGAAAACCCACCCGTATCCCATCCACCACAGCCGGGCGCGGGCCAGCACCACCAGGGCCAGCAGCCCCGCCGCCGCCCCCAGGATCCCGGCCATCGCCGAGATCCCCATCCAGGCCTTGGCGTCCCCCCCGCCCACGCCCCCGGCCTTCCACCCCAGGTAGAAAGCGGGCCAGAGGATCAGACCCGAGAGATCCCGAAACGCGATGGCACATCCCAGCCCCATCCCCATCAGGGGGATCGCAACCAGCCGGGGGATCCGCCCCTCCGGGAGATCCCAGCAACGATCGACCCAGAGCATCACCCCCGCTGTCGATGCCAGCAGCGCCGCTCGGATCCACGCGCCCGGCTCGATCTCCATATCCGGCTGCTCCCATCGGGGTGTCCATCCCTGATGCGGCCCGATCGCCCTCTCTACGGGCTCCCCCACCACGGGAGCGGATGGGTCGGCGGTAGGTATTTCAGCCCCCCAACCTCATAATCCCCTAAGCTCTTGTATTTAACCCATTGAATGGTATGACCCTGAGTGAACAGCTCATGGAAGAGAGTGAGCGGATAGCCCGATCCGTCCTCCAGTCGAATCACCCATCCCACCATCACAAAGGACCAGTTGGGAATAATTAAACGGGGAGTTTGGAAAAAGCGCTCCACATCAGACGGAAAGTAGACATCTTCCCCCCGATGCGACGTCATCTTGGCGACCAGGGCGAACTGGTTGCTGGGCGAGCATCCGATCAGACCCTCGACGGTTGGCTCTGAGAGAGTGCGCTCCCAGAATGGGAGGAAAGACGGGGGGAAAACACCCTGCTTGGCCAAGCGGCGGGCCACATCCTGCTCGTCTGGCCACGTCGGGGCATTCGTGGGAGCCGTCAGAACTCGACCGGATTCCAGATCCACCCAGTAAACCGCACCGGCGAAGATCAGGGGCGACTCCGGGCCCGCATCCATTTCGGAGGTCCCACCCAGACGCCGGAGCGCAAAGACCGCACGCCGTCGGTCATCCGTCACGCATCCAGCCATTTCCAGGCGCATCGGCGCCTCGGCCTCGGAGTGGGATTGTCCCGAACGGATTCCCTCAAGAAGGATCTCGGGGAGAGGGAGGCGGAACGGCCCCGAAAGGATCCGATCGCCCTGGCGGAGACACAGCGCTCCGTTCTCGCCACACGGGAACCAAGGATCGTCGGGTGAAGGCGGGATCCCCCCGGAGAGCGTCTGGCCCGATCTCTTGTCGGGCTGGATCCGGAGATGAGGCGGCACCGTCTCGCACGTTGGCAGGCCGAGGGAAGCATCCAAACGGTAGTAGCAGAACGCCAGCTTTCCATCCAAGGAAGTCCAGAAGGGGCCAAAAACATCGGAGGGCCATGGGCCGATCCAGCGCTGGCCGTTGCTCAGCCATATCTCGCCATCCATCCAGGTCTTCTGATCCAGGGCCGGCCGAAAGATGAGCATCCAGTCCGCCCCCGTCTGAAACCCATCCGGCAGAGGCGCTGGGGGCCGAGAAGAGGCGATCGGACCTGGAGAGACTCGAGATGGGTCCTTCGTAGCCGTTGGGGAGGCGGCCGGGCGAACCGGCGAAGGCGTCGGCGTGCTCGGCGTCCGTGTGGGCGAGGCAACGGCCGTCGGGATGATCGGGGAGGGCGAAGGGAAGGGAGAGGGGGAGGGCCGGGCCGCTTGATCACCGGTCTGGCAACCCCACAACACCAGCGCGAGCGATCCGAGGATCCACGCCCAACGCTTCATCGCTTTCCTCCTCAGGTTTATGCTCCGTCCTGACATCCCCCGCTGCGCCATCGATGTCGGTTCAAAAAGGAACTGCACGGGTTACCCTATGGATGGCGGCTGTGGAGTATCGGCGTGAAAGGTCTTTGCGATCGATCCCCTCCAGCTTGATCCAGACACCCCCTTCGGTTTCACGGACGATCCGAACCCCGGGAAGTCCTCCGAAGGGGGCACGCGGAGCCGCCGAGGGCTGCCGGATCGAGAGGCCAGCGTAGAGCGATGGGGCGGGGGCGCCGGCTACAAGGGCATATATCCGGGCGACGGAGCGATCTGGAGTGCGGCGGACCAACGCGGTGCCCCAAGAGCGAGGGCTGCTGGGCTCCGACCGGGCCATCCGTGCGCCTCACCGGCGACGGGCGAAACCCCTTCCCCGCCTCACGGGATTATTCCGATCCCTGCCTTCTGACCCCGGGCCGCTCCGAAGAAGCCGAAGGGTAGAAGCGTAGAAACCACCAGGAATCCGGCCCAACAGCCTGATGGTTGAGGGAACGCCAGAAGTATTCCCAGGGATAGCGTTCGGAGCGGTTGTGGAAAGGGTTGTTGATCACCACATACCGCTGATTCCCTACCTCCTCCACGTGATCCACCACCACCCAGTGGGCGATCCCGTTCTCCCCTGCATGGCGCGTGCCGGTGAGCAGGCCGCCATCCCCCTCACGACGTTGCGCGGGGTCCCCAATCACCTCTTCCGCCAACAGGCCGTTAAAAACCCAACTTTCCGCCTTACGGGTGAGCTCGGAAGTGGAGCGCTTTGCGGTCACCAGGGCGATCACCCCACCGGGCCGGGATGTCGCCTCCCGCAGATGCTCCCACGCCTGCTCGGAGGGATCCCGCCCCGCCTTAAAATGCATCGTGAGGCGCTCCGCCTGGACGCCCTCGTAGGCGCGAGCGGTGCGCAGAAGATCTTGATGGGTGGTGAGGATATTAACGTGCCCTTTAGGGTTAAGTCTCGGGGTTTTCCCGGTGACTTCGACCAGCTTGTTCGCGACCTCCTGAGCGGGGATGAGCCGGCCTTGAATTCGGGAGAGCACCATGCTCAGGGCCACTGGACCGCATGCGGTTGACCAGGGCACAGGACCCGAAGGGGTCGGGAAGTCGATGCTGAACTGGTTAGCCAGCGGGCGCTGATGGGCATCCACAGCCAGCGGCGTAGTGGTCACGATTGGCCGAGGGATGGGCTCTCGAAGAAGAGCAGCGGCCTCCTGGAAGGCAGCCTCCAGACGCGCCAGGGCGCTCTCCAGCACCTGGGCCAGCCCTTCCGCCCGTTCTCCCGCCTTCGCCAGCCCGACAGCGTGCCGCCCCGCTTCCATCTCCCACCGCTGCCCCGGCACCGCCCGCACCGCCTCCGCCAGCATCCGCGACGTCCGCCTCGCCGCCTCCAGCCGTTCCGCCCATCCCTCCCGCCACCTCCTCAGCCGCTGGATCCGCTCCCGAACCTCATCCGGGTTGATCCGCAACGCCCCGCTCATCGCTGCCTCCATCGCGTCTTGAGAAAAACGAGAGAGGATTGCTGCTCAAGGATAGAGGCCCGATCCAAGCCGCAGTCCCTGCATGCCGCCAGCGGCAACTCCCAGGAGCGCGATGCATATTCGTTCATGGATATGATAGACACTGGCTCTCCAGGATTCATGGGAGCGCTGGCTCCTCCCCCACACATCCCGGATTGGCACACACCACCCCCTGTCCCTCCCGCACCGCGATGGGAATCCACAGCCACCAGGTTCCGTTCCATAACACCAGGTTAGTATGGAAGATCATATCCGGACCGTAAATGATCCCCCGACGGGGATGCATGGCGTCATAGGGATGTCCCAGCTCCCTGAGGTTCAGAACCCTGTCCTTCGTCTCGCCCTCCACCCAGCGTTTCCGTTCCACATATGTCTCCGTCACCCACTCGCCGGGACGCTCCTGGCCATTCTCGATCACGTAGCAGCCATCCCGAACATTCCTGCTCGACGTCGGACGGCAGACCCTTCGGGTTCCGGGAACGTCCTCGACCACCTTCGTCTCCACCCGGAACCGCACCTTCCACCATCGCTGGAAGTAGCCCGGAAAGGCCGGAAGCTCCCCAATCCTCCCGAAACGGACGTCCGCCGTCTGCCTGGTGTTCGGATGGGACGCGTAGGGAAAGTTCAGCTCGATCACTTGGCCAGGCGGCATCAGGGTCTGAAGGTTTCGCGTCGGGTATTCCAACCTTCCGGGGAGCAGGATGGGGTTCAGGGCGGCATCATAGTCGGGTGCTGACCACAACTGTGCTCGGAGGCAAATTGTGCCAGCCGGGACATTCCGGTCCAGCAGCTCCGCCTCGCTGAAATGGCACGGGAACGGGTGATCCTGCGGATTGCCCGGCCCCCTATTTCCTCCCCACATCCATAGACGCCAGCCCGAGTCGGCGTAGGTGGGGAAATCGCCGCCGGGGTTCCCGAGGGCGGGCGGGATCCACCGGATGCGGAAGGTGGGATGGAAGACGCCGAAGACATCCTCGCGGGCGACGAAGCCCACCGGGTAGGGCCGGGCCTGGAACTCGTGCGGGGGGGCCGTCACCCGCAGCCGGATCCGGTTGCCATAGTAGTCCACCAGCTCACAGAACCCATCGCTGGCGGAGAAGGCGGAGGCCGGGTCGCAGTATTTCCGGAAGTGCTCCGCGCCAACCGGGCACGGGCCGACGGAGTGATAGACGGGATCGCGATGGGTGATGCGACCATCACACTCCACGACCACGTTGACGACGCCGCACGTGCTCTCCCCCACAGGCACAATGATCCCCACCATCACCGGCCCCGTGCACCGCCACTGGCCCCCGCCCTCCCTTCGCTCCGATCCCCCGCCTTCCTCGATGATGGTTTCTTCCGTTGGTGGCGGGGGCGGAGGGCAGTTGTATGCATCAAAACAGCCTGAGCCATCTGAAAAAACCGGGGAAACATTGCCCAATTCGAGGAAAACCGCTGTTACGACCAGAATCAGGCTCAAGACTGTTAATAAGATGTAGCGAATGGCTCTCATCGAAGACCCCCCTCTAAGGAGCGATTTCCATAGGCTCGCTGAGCGTCCACTCCTGCAGGTTGATGCGCTCAGGGAAGAAATCTCGCAATCCGAACCTGGCTGCCAGCTCCGAACGCCGGAACCCCGGCACCCCGTAGACCTCCCAGAACCAGCTCCCATCCCCCGAAACCGAATGGATCGCCCGCTCGTAGCGAAACCGCGCGTTGCCCATCACCCAGTGCTTGCTCTGTGCATCATACAGGTATACAAACACACGGCGCACCACTGTTTCCTCTTTGGAGGACAGAACAACCCGACTGATCGACACAATCTGTCCCTTCTCCCATTGGACGACGTAAGCGGCACCCGGATAGTCCCGATACATGTAGACCACCACGGGGTAGTCGGGATCCCCCGTCCACGCCGCCGTGATCGGGGTGAGCACCTCGTCAATCCGCCGCCCTTCCCGATCGTAAAACAGGAAATCCCTTTTTTGCTGATCCGGGTAGTGGGGATAGTAAACGATATCTGGTCCGGGCTTCCAATACCAGGGGACGTTCTTCACCTCCTTCTCCACTGTGGGCTTCGGGGGGTCGCTCAGGAACAGCGAGTGCGCCACATCTCGCCAGAAACCCTGATAAACGCACAGGGGCTCGATGCGGTAGTCCGGTTTCAGCATCTGGATGGGATTGCCTGTCTTCGGATCCAGGAAGGGCCGCATCTCCACCAGCCGCCACAGCCGCGGATCATCCGGGCACAGGGGCGCGGGGGTGGGGGTAGGGGGTGCGGAAGCCGTGGCGGTAGCGATCCGCTCCGCAATCGCCGTGGCGGTGGGCGGCGCGAAGGTGGGAACGGGCTGGGGGGCGGCGGGCGGCGCCTGC
>NZ_JANWXB010000027.1 GCF_025055495.1 Thermoflexus sp.
TCTCCTCGAAGATCTGCGCAGCTCGGGCATCATAATGCGGAGTAAATCCAGCCACATGCGGGCTGATCAACACGTTCGGCAATCGCCAGAGGGGGTGATAGGCAGGAAGCGGCTCCTGCTCAAATACATCCAGCGCGGCTCCGGCGATCCAACCCTCCCGAAGCGCCCGTACCAGGGCCTCCTCCCGGCAGATCGGGCCGCGGGCGATGTTGACCAGGAAGGCGCTCCGTTTCATCGCCCGGAAGGCGGCCTCATCGAGCATCCCCCGGGTCTCTGGCGTCAGGGGGACAGCGATCACCACCACATCGCTCTCCGCCAGCATCGCGTGGAGCTCGGCGGGCGTGTAGTAGCGATCCGGTAAAATCCCTTCGGGATCCCCGGTGTTCGGGAAGACGAAGCCGCGATCCCGGCGATCCTCCCCCCGTTGCATCGCGAGCACCCGCATGCCGAAGGCCTTCGCCAGCCGCGCGACCTGGCGTCCAATGCTTCCATAGCCCACGATGCCGATGGTCTTCCCCCAGAGCTCTTCCGGGACGAACAGAGGCCAGCGCTCTCGATCCGGAGGCCACTCGGCGCGAGCTTGCCACTCCAGCATCCGGGGGATCCGGTGGAACCACGCCAGCACCATGGCGAACACATACTCGGCCATATTGATGGCGTGCACCCCGCTGGCGGTGGTGAACAACACCTCACTTTGAAAAAGCGGATGCTCCAGCACGTGATCCGCGCCGGCAGAATGCAATTGCACCCACCGCAGACGAGGGGCCCACTCCGGTGGGGGAAGCGTTTCAAAGGTGTAGAGGATCTCGACCTCCCGCCAGATCTCTTGAGGGATCTTCTGGGGATGCCGTGTGGGATAAAGCTCAAACCGCAGCATCGGCCAGCGATCCTGCCAGCGGGCGATCCACTCTGGATCAAATCGAGCCGTGATCAGAACCCGGCGCACTTCTCCTTCTTCCATGGCGAGTTCCTCCCCTAATCCAGAGATTTTTAAGGCAGGCGTCCCACCTCAGGCGAAGGCCCCCTGTCTTCCAGGCCGGCTTCAATTTTCTGAATTTTCAGCTCATGATTGGACAAAGTAGCAATCGTCATAGAGCCTGTGGATTGTGGAAATCCCAGGAGAACACTTCCGACGCAGGTCCAAGATGTATGGATGCTCAGAGGATCATGCGCCAGATCTCGACACAGACCTCCAGGGATGCTCCAGTCCCTGGCGGATGACGGACTGTGGAAAACCTGTTGAACAGGAGGCGATGTGGAAAACTTACGGAAATTGTGGAAAACCCTTCCGCCCGATATATGGGGGATTGGACCGGTAACTGGTATAGAAGACTGTGGAAAGTGAGGAAAGTGGGTCTCTCCTGTGGACAAGTTATCCCCAATCTGACCTTCTTTTCCACAGGTTTCACGCCAGTTTTCCCCAGCTGCTGGATCGGAGGGCTGTGTTTGGAGGGCCAATATCCTGGGGATCCTCGGGCATGCTCCCCCAGATCTGGGGGAGCATGCCCGGTTTTCCACAGGACGTGGAAATCTGAAGGATCGAGTTTCACGATGATGGGCAGGGTAAAGCCCATGGGGGCGATCCGTGATCCTTCTGCGGGCGCTGACCTCAGGCGGCAGCGCTCACGGAAGGAAGAGAGGCCAACGCGCGAGCGACCTCTTCGGCGGGGTATTCGTAATCCGCGAGCTCTCCCCGCAGATATTGATCGTAGGCGGCCAGGTCGAAGTGGCCGTGCCCGCTGAGGTTGAACAGGATAACACGCGGCACACCCTCCTCTTTGGCACGCAGGGCCTCATCGATGACCGCGCGGATGGCGTGGGCGGACTCGGGGGCGGGGATGATCCCTTCTGTCCGTGCGAAGAGCACGGCGGCCTCGAAGACCTTCGTCTGAGGATACGCCACCGCTTCCAGATGGCCTTTCTCATAAAGGGCGCATAGGATCGGCGCCATGCCGTGGTAGCGGAGTCCTCCCGCGTGGATGGGGGCGGGCGTGAAGGTATGGCCCAGGGTATACATCTTGAGCAGCGGGGTAGTGCGCACCGTATCGCCATAATCGTAGGCGTAGACGCCCTTGGTCAAGCTGGGGGCCGCGGTGGGCTCCACGGCGATGAACCGCGTGGGACGCCCCTCCACGAGCCGGTCCCGCATGAAGGGCAGCGCCAGCCCGGCGAAGTTGCTCCCGCCGCCCACGCAGCCGATCACCAGATCCGGGTATTCCCCGGCCAGCTCCATTTGCTTCTTCGCTTCCAGGCCGATCACGGTCTGATGCAGCAGCACGTGGTTGAGGACGCTGCCCAGGCTATACTTCAGGCGTCCGCCGCTGGTGGCTGCTGCCTCCACCGCCTCGCTGATGGCGATCCCCAGGGAGCCAGGGGAATCGGGATCCTCTGCCAGCACCTTGCGGCCGGCCGCGGTCTCCGGGCTGGGGCTGGGGATCACCCGCGCGCCGAAGGTTTCCATCAGGATGCGGCGATAGGGCTTCTGCTGGTAGCTGACCTTGACCATGAAGACGGTGCATTCCAGATCGAAGAAGCGGCAGGCCATGGCCAGGGCGCTGCCCCACTGCCCAGCGCCGGTCTCGGTGGTCAGGCCCTGCACGCCTTCCTGCTGGTTGTAGAACGCCTGAGCCAGGGCGGTGTTCAGCTTATGGCTCCCCGCCGGGCTCACGCCCTCATACTTGTAATAGATGTGCGCAGGGGTATCCAGCGCTTTCTCCAGCCGGCGAGCCCGGATCAGCGGGGTGGGCCGATAAAGGCGGTAGATCTCCCGAACCGGCTCCGGGATCTCGATCTCCCGCTCCCGGCTGACTTCCTGCTGAATGAGGGCCATCGGGAAGAGCGGGGCCAGATCATCCGGCCCGATCGGCTGACCTGTGGCGGGATGCAGCACCGGCGGCAGCTCGAAGGGAAGATCCGCCAGGATGTTGTAATACGCCTTCGGGATGTCCTCTTCGGAAAGCAAGAATCGAGTTCGGTCACGCATGATTCGCCTCCCTAAGTTAAGTTAGAAGTTGCGCAGCGTGCGACTTCTAAGCTCCACCGCGGGTTTTGGGGCTGGGGCGCCGCCGAAGG
>NZ_JANWXB010000410.1 GCF_025055495.1 Thermoflexus sp.
ACTTGCCGCGGCGATCGGTGTTGACGATCTGGCGGCCCAACAGGCCCCGCCCACCTCCGATATGTTTTCTCTCCCTTCCCGCAACCCTCTGGGCCGCAGGGAGGAGGAGAGTGGGGAAGAGATCCATTAGGTCAGCGAAGCTCCCAGGTCACCTGGATCTGAACCGTGATTTCCAGCTCCCCGGCGGCCACCGGAACCGCGGCGGCTTCCGCGAAAGCGGCGCTGCGGGCCATCGGGACCGGCTGCGGGGAGGTGATTTCCGTGATGCTCACGATGCGGCCCAGCTGAGCCCCCAGGGCGCTGGCCAGCGTCTGCGCTCGGGCTTTCGCGTCCTCTGCGGCCAGTCGCCGCGCCTCCATCACCAGGCGGTCCGGATTCCCGATCTGGAAGGCGATCGCATCGACCCGGTTGGCCCCCGCTGCCACCGCTGCATCCACCCCCGGGCCCACGCGATCCAGATCCCGAAAGATGACTGTATACACATGGACGACGTGATAGATCGGAGGGCCGATCCGTCGGCCGGTCTGAGGATCCCGGGGTTCCTCGATCTGGATCTGGAAGGAAGCGGTCTGGATGTCCGCCTCGGCCACCCCGTGCTCTTTGAGCGCGGCCAGCACGGCCGATGCGCGCTGGTTGTTCTCCCTCAGGGCCATAGCGAGCGTTTCGCTCTCCGTTTCCACCCCCAGCGTCACCACCGCCTGATCCGGCCGCGCCCGTGTTGTCCCCACACCCATCACGGTGAGCCCGGTGGAAGCTCCCCCTGAGGCTGTGAAGGCGGCGGCGCGAATATCGGACGCCATGGGGGCTCCCGCGCCGGAAGGCGCAGTGGTAGGGCGACATGCGCTGATCAGCAACAATCCGATCATCGCTCCCCAACCGATCAGCCCGTGTGAGCCTTTCATCGTTGCCTCCTGGAAGATGATCTTCCCTCAACCGGCGACCTCCGGGGCTGCTCCATCCAGCCGATGGCCCTCAGAGGCCCGTTCCGACAAATAAGACGTCCAATGCGGATGGGGGGTTCCAGCGGAGAAACATATCCGCAGCATATCCTCCGCGGGGATCTCCGAGGCGGCGCCTGCCTGGCATAGGGGAACACGGCTGTATAGTAACCTGGAGAAATTGGTTGATGCCGCTTCGCGACGGGAGAGGGGGCAAGACCTGGATTTTGAAGGGCAGTCCTGGAGGTGCCGCCGGGCTCTGAAAGGCACTTTTCCCCTCCCTGCGCTCCGAGGCCGCGGGGAGGGGAGTTGGGATGCGGGGCCGTTGGGATACGGGGCCGAGAGCTGAAGCCCCCTGGTTCCACATCTCCTCCAAAAATCGGTGTTACGCCTTGGGCAACTTCCGAGCCCTCCTGTGGTTTTTGGGGCTGGGGCGCCGCCGACGGCGGCACCCCAGCCCCAAAACCTGCGGGAGAGTTTGAAAGTTGCACATGGCGATAGAAGAAATCCGGAGGAGCTCAGGGTTTCCTCCGAGCGTGATATT
>NZ_JANWXB010000149.1 GCF_025055495.1 Thermoflexus sp.
AAATTCGCCTGATTCTGTTTGCTCGTGCTTTGTCCAGATATCAGATGGTGATTTGATGAACCGAAGCCGGTCCGGAAGGCCACAGCCCCTCCCCCAAATGAAAAGCGGGCCGTCTTTAGCAGCCCACATCCATTCCCACCCCAATCGGCGAGCTCGATTCATCCATTGATCTGGGGCTCTAACCGGCGAATCCGGATCTTGCGGATGCGGCGGCCAAGGACCTCTTCCACCCGGAATTCCAGTCCCTCCTCTGTGAAGGTTTCCCCCGCGATGGGAATACGTCCTAGACGTTCATAGACGTAACCGGCCAGGGTATCCGCCCCTTCCACCGATAATGACACCCCCAGCAGCTCCTGGACCTCATCCAGATCCACCCGTCCATCGAAAAGATAAGTGTGTTCATCCACGGGCAATACCAGAGGCTCCTCTGAGCGATCGAATTCATCCTGGATCTCGCCCACAATCTCCTCCAGGATGTCCTCAATCGTCACCAGGCCAGCCACTCCTCCATATTCATCCACTACGATCGCCATGTGGACCTTTCGCTGTTGCATCTCCCGAAGGAGATCCACAATCCGCTTGCCCTCAGGAACAAAGTAGGGTGGGCGCAGCAACTCTTTGAGAGAAGCCTCCCGGATCCCATCTCGCAACAGACGGAGGAGATCTTTCGCATACAGCACACCGACAATATGGTCGATGGTGCCCTCATAAACCGGGATGCGGGAGTAGCCAGCCTGGAGGATCACATTGAGGGCTTCAGGAAGGGAAGCCGTTACCGGGATCGCGACCATGTCTGGCCGGGGGACCATAATCTCCCCCACAACTGTATCGTGGAGCTCGAAAATCGAGACGATCATCTCTTTTTCGGTGGCCTCAATGGCCCCGCCCTCTTCCCCCGCATCCACTAGAGTGCGAAGCTCCGCCTCATCGATCACTGGAACGGCTCGACCCTCCACCCGCGGTCCCAGCCGCACGGCCAGGAAACGCATCGGCCATGTCAGCCAGCGCAACGGCATCAGAGTCAGAGCGCCGGGGAGGGCCAGAGCCTCCGCATAGCGCTGACCGAACGCCCGCGGCCAGGATTCCCATGGGCCATTCAGCAGCCAGGCCAGGATCAGCCAGAAAAAGAACATCCACAGGGACAGCCCCCAACGCTGGAAAAGCCAGACGGTTCCCCCACCGGCCACCACGAGGTCCAGAAAGAGAAGACCCAGCCGCAGGCTTTGTAGCCGGATCGCGCTATCTTCAGCTAACCGATGAAGCCATAAGGCCAGAAAACGCCCTTCCTG
>NZ_JANWXB010000223.1 GCF_025055495.1 Thermoflexus sp.
CGAGAGGCCGATCCGCAGGCCGAGCGCCGCGCCTGGGAGCTCGGGAGCGATCGCACGGTCCGCCTCTGGCGGCCCCTCGGGCTTGCCCCAGTTCGTCATCGATCCCGCCCCCCTTGTTCCCTTCGGTCTTGCCCCATGTTAAACTCATCCGGGAGTTTGGGAGAGATCCCGCTGGCGATGTGCGACTTCTGGTTCTCCCGGGGTTTTGGAGCTGGGGTGCCGCTGAAGGCAGCGCCCCAGCCCAAAACCCTTTAAGAGTTACGCCTTAAGAGTTACGCCGTTCGCCTCCTCGGGGGGCTTTGAGGGCGGAGCCGGGCACCTTCAGTGCTCGGCTCCGCCCCTGAAATGGTGTCCCCCCTTCCCACGGCCCTTTGGGCTGTGGGGAGGGGAGACACAGAGGGTAGGGCCTCTCCACCTCGTTCGACCAACTTCCAACCGCATAACTCCGAAGAACGATTAAATTCTTAGGCTCATGTTCAGAACCTGCGCCGCTGTCCGGGCCCGGAGATGGGGAGTAGGGAGATCGAACCCTTTCCCCAGCCATCGGGCGGTTCGATCTCAGGTTTGCCCGAACGTTGGGCATGAGCCGATTTTTGCGGTCGGGGGGATCACCTTCAGTGGCCTCCCGGCCCCCTGAAAGCTCCCAGGAGGAGAATAGACCGGATCGATTGGAGGATGGTGAGGGATGGCGGGTTGGATGCGAGTTGAAGAGTTCCGGATTCGATCGGAGACCCGGCGACAGCGCTTGCGGGGGCTGGCCGGGCTGCCGCACTTCCCTTACGCGGTAGCGGCCTTCAGTCTGGGGGAAGGGGATAAAACGGTGGGCCTGATCTGTCGGAGCGCGGTGGCCTGGGGCGCGGAGCGCTTGCTGGTGATCGGCTCCCCGCTCTGGGATCGGACCACCGCATGCGCGACCGACGAATGGATCCGAATCGAACGCTTCCCTTCGATAGCCGACTTTCTGGCATGGATGGAGAGTGAGGACTGTCCTTACGAGCCGGTGATCGCCGAAAAGACGGCGTCTTCTATCCCCCTGCAGGCCTTTACGTTCCCCCGGCGGATGCTGCTGATCCTGGGGCACCCCTCCTTTGGGGTTCCGGATTCCCTGCTCTGGCGGGCGCCTCAGGTGCACATCGAGACCGCTCTGCCGGTCCCCAGCCTCAACGTCGCCGTTGCCGCGGGAATCCTGCTCTACCATTATTGGCGTCAGGTATGGGGAGGGGAATCCCCCTCCACTTCCAATGTCTGACCTTGCGCCGCTTGAGGCGGATTGCGCCTCCTGATTGGAAGACCCTGGAGGTTTTGCAAGCAGGTGAAGCTTCCGACAAAATGGATTTATCCCCCCTAAGGGCCTTGAGGAAGGGGGATTCTAGGGGAAGGCCGGTAGGCTCCTTCACTTACGCATGATATGAATTCTATTCGCATGGACACGGTGAGCCCTTATGGAAAGAGCCGATGAAGCCCCTTCTCCCTCCCCACGGCTCTGAGAGCCGTGGGGAGGGATGAAGTAAAGAAGCGTGGGGGTCGGGCGGCCCGCCCGACCCCCTAATCCCCAGGAAAGGATCCATCGTTAGCGTAAGCGGCGTCGAATTC
>NZ_JANWXB010000290.1 GCF_025055495.1 Thermoflexus sp.
GAAAGGGGGGGCTCGGCCCTCTTGCCGTAGAAAGCTCAGGGCGCTCGGTGGATGGCCTGCTTGTCCAAAGTCCAGTCGATCACCCTGGTTGGATTTCATTTTAGCGCAAATCAGCCAAAACGTTTCTGAATCCCTCTCCCCACGCCCCGAAGCAGCGTGGGGAGAGGGTAGGGGGAAGGGGATCGGGCCCTTTCCCGTCATCGGCTGGTTCGCTCTCTGGCTTGCACGAGTTTTGGGCACGAGCGAGATTTCTTCTCACCCCCCCGAGGCCGAAGGGCCTCGGGGAGGAGGGATTTGATCGATTTTTGAGCACAGGAATGAACAGGTGGGGCCGCAGGGAGGGGAGACCGAAGATGGGGGACCGCAGGATGGCCCGAGGCGACCCCGCCCGCTTCCAATGCCCCTCAAGCCGTATCAATGAGGCGGGTCGGGCAATCCATCGCCCGACCCGCCCATGCCTCGACCGCTAGGAAATCGCTGGAAGTGCCGTCCGGGTTCTCTACCCCGCCCGTTCCGCTGCTCGGAGCAGGGCCCGACGGGTGAGCACGGCGCACAGATGCGCCCGATAGGCGGCGGAGGCGAAGGGATCACTCAGTAATCCCTCGGGGCGGACCATGTTCTCAGTGGCTGCCCGCACCGTCGCCTCATCCAGCCGCTGGCCGGCCAGCGCCTGCTCCACATTCGTAGCCCGGAAGGCCTTCGGGGCCGCGCCGGTGATACCGATCCGCACCTCCCGGCAGACCCCGTTCTCCACCCGAACCACTGCGGCTACCCCCACCACCGCGTAGCGGGAAGCTGGATGGGGAAACTTCTCATAAGCCCATCCAGCGCCCCGACCCAGGACCGGCACATGCACCTCGGTGAGGATCTCGCCGGGCTGCAGGGCGGTGGTGAGCATCGCCACGAAGAACTCATCCGCCGGGATTGTCCGCTCGCCGCCTGGCCCCACGGCTTTCATCGTCGCGCCCAGGGCCAGCATCGCCGCCGGGTAGTCCGCTGCCGGGTCCGCATGGGCCAGGCTCCCGCCGATGGTCCCCATATTGCGCACCGGCGGATCCCCGATGTGCGCGGCCACCTCGGGGAGCAGCGGGCACCATTGTTTCAGCTCCTCCGAGAACTCCACTTCACGATGGGTGGTCAGCGCGCCGATGACCACCGTTCCATCCGCACGTCGGATCCCCTTCAGCTCCGCGATGCGTCCGATGTCCACCAGCGCCGGTGGATTCGCCAGACGGAGCTTCATCAGCGGGATCAAGGAATGCCCACCGGCCAGCACCTTTGCCTCCGGATGTTGCCGCAGGAGGTTCAGGGCCTCCTGAAGGGTCGTCGCCCGATAGTAATCAAAGGACGCCGGATACATCGTCCCCTCCTCTCAGGTTCGGATGCGGGAGGGGCGGGGAGGGGCCCCCGCCCATACCCCCCCGCCAGGGGAGGCCGCGCGGGGCGCCAGGATTGCGCCCCCCCGACCCGCCCGGGGGGGGGGGCGATAGAATTGGCCGGA
>NZ_JANWXB010000360.1 GCF_025055495.1 Thermoflexus sp.
CCCAGTTTATAACTGGACAAAGCACTATCTCAGTTCTCCGAAGCGCCAGCGCATAACTGGACAAAACCCTCGCCCTCTCAGGGTCCTTCAGGAGGCAGATCGGCTTGAGCTCAGCGTGCTCCTTCAGCCATAGAACAGAAAGGAACAGGCAATGGATGGAGCATGGGAGAACCTCCGAGCTCAGGTGCTGGAGCATCTGCGGACGCTCGGGTTTGAGATCGATCGAAAAGACAACGGCTCCCAACGGGACATCCTCGCGCTGAACCTTCCCGAAGCGAAAGAAAAGACGATTCTCCGCCGGCTCCACACGGAAGCGCGCCGCTTCATCCTCCAGCATCACCAGGAGTGGATCCGCTCCCGCTGGTCTGCGTTGTCTTCATATTTCGCGCCGGGATCGAAGATCTCCCCGGCGCGGATCCGGCCTGTCCTGGTAGAGGTCACCGAGGCGTGGCAGGCCGACCTCTTCCGCCTCGCCCGTCTAACCTGGTCGCTGCCTTACTCGAAGGGCTACGGGCGGAGGCTGCGCTTTCTGATCCTGGACGAAGGCCACTGCAGCCCGAAGGGCCATCCGTTCCTGATCGGCATCTTAGCCCTCCAGTCTCCCCCGCTCGCTTTCCCACCCCGGGATCGGCGGTTTCGCTACCCCCCCGGACGCAAGACGGAGCTGGTCAACCAGACCATGGACATCCAGACGCTGGGCGCCCTGCCGCCCTACAGCGATCTCCTGGGAGGGAAGCTGGTGGCCCTGGCGGCTGTCTCCAACGAAGTGCGGGAAGCCTATCGGAGAAGGTATCAGGGCCGCCCTACGGAGATCGAGAAGCGCATCCTCCCAGCGCATCTGGTGGCCCTTACCACCACCAGCGCTTTCGGTCGGTCCAGCCTGTATAACCGCCTGAAATACAAAGGAGAGCCGATTGCGATCTCTTTGGGCTACACCGAGGGATACGGCGCCTTTCATCTGGAACCTCTCTACCCGCTGTTCCGACGGTTCCTGGAAACCCAAGGAGTGCGCACGAGAGGCGGATACGGCGTGGGGCCGCGCATCAAGTGGCAGACATGCGTTCGCGCGCTGGAGCGCCTGGGGCTTTCCCGGTCCCTGCTTCGCCACACCCTCCGGAGGGAGGCCTTCCTCTTCCCACTGATCCACAACCTGGACGATTACATGGAGGGCCGGGCCTCCGAGCCGGTGGATCGCCATCTTCCCTTCACGGATCTGGCGGACTACTGGCGGGAGCGATGGCTGTTGCCCCGGGCAGCCCGGGTGAACGGGTGGCGGGAGTGGGAACCGGAACGACTGCTGGATCTTCTGATCGTGTGAGGGACGTCCCGTGCGCGACGAACTGGAACGCCCGTTTGCCGAGTTGCCCGCCGCGCTGGTGGAAGAGCTCCTCGGAAAGTCGGCGGAGCTCAGCCGGCGCCTGCGCGAGGGCCTGGACGCCCTGCGCTCGGCCCGTCGGGCCTATCGGACACAACTGGAGGAAAGCCACCTTCTGCAGCGGGAAGGGGCGCTCCTGGACGTCCCGGTTCCGACCACCTGCGGAGTGGATGGCGCGTATGCGGTGGAGCGGCTGATCGCGACCGATCTGGTGGCGGCGGTCGCCGTTGCGGTCGAGGGCCTGACGCCGCCTTCGGAGACTCGCCACTGGCCCGAGCCCCGACATCGCGCTTACGTGCAGACCGAACGCCACGAAGAGGAGATCAGCACCCTGGCGCGGGCGGTGATGATCGGCATGGAACTGGAGCTCGCCGCTCAGGCCCCTCACGAGGTGGTCTTCATAGACGGCTCGCTGACCACGCCTCTGATCTATTTCAACCAGGCCATGAACCGGGCTCAGGCCGCTCCAGATCTTCACCTGACGGAGTTTCTCCTGCGAAACATGGAGGTCTATCTGGCCGCCTATCGGGACGTTTTGCTCTCGCAGCGAACCGATCGGGCCTGGGTGGGAGTGCCGAAGTATTCCGTGCGGCGGGAGATCGGGAGGCGCCTGGGCTGGCCGGCCTCCATGGACGATCGGGCGATGCTGACGAACCTGCTGGAGCCCGGCGAATTCATCCGGCCCCAGCCCTTAGAAGCGCCCCGCCAGCCATGGCATCTTCAACTCGACCCGCTCCCGGAGGGGATTCGGAAGCGGGCGGAGGCCCTGCGAGGGGAGATCATCGGGTTGTTGGGCCGGGTGCACGTGATTTACTACCGGCCACGAGCTTGGTTGCCTGCCTTCCGCGTGGAGATGGGAGGCGCCGTCGCCGAGAACGCTGCCCAGCTCGCCCGCGTCATGCAGGCCCTGCGCTTCCAGAGCAGCGGGCCCGGGATCCTGGAGCCCTATCCGATCTATCTGGCGGATCGCATGGTGAAGCACCTGGGGCGGGCGATCCCGACGTTCCGCCAGGTGATCAGCCAGGAGCTGGTAAAGACTTACGAGGGCGACGTCGATGAGGTCTTCCTGAACCTGCACGGATACCGGACGGAGAGCGGACATTGAGAGGTTCCCTGGATGGAGGAGGCAAGGATGGAGCGATCCCTGGATCGGCGGATGGACAGCACTGAACGGATCGGCGTGGTGGGCTCCCCTTCGTCCACTTCGGAGCTGACGCTCGACATCCTGGCCAGCGCGGTGGCCCGCAAGCTGGTGGGGGAGTTCGCCCTTTTTCGCTTCCAGCAGGATGGGAAGCCCCACTACGCCCTGGGCCAGATCGTTGAGGTGAGGCTGCGGAATGTATGGCACGAGGACCCCACCGTGCGGAGCCTGATCCGTCAGCGGGGGCGCATCGACGCCATCAGCGAGCGCCAGGATGTCCACCACGGGGAGATGACGGTGAGTGCGGTTTTCTGTCGGGATGGAGATCGCTATCGCCCCAGCATCCTCGGGACGGTTCCCGCGACGGGCACGTCAGTGCATATCGTGGACGACTCGATCCTGGAGGAGCTGCTGGCTCCATATCAAAGCCAGCTGTTCTATCTGGGACGGGTTTACGGGTCGACCCCGAAGCTGCCCCTGTGGTTCAAGCACTTCGGCAGCGGCCCGGATGGGGCGGGCGAGGCCTATCATCTGGGGATTTTCGGGAAGACGGGCTCCGGCAAGTCCGTGCTGGCCAAGATGATCCTTCTGGCCTACGCCCGCTATCCGGAAATGGCGTTGCTGGTCCTGGATCCCCAAGGGGAGTTCGCCAAGGACCTGCGCGGGGAGCCCACAGGGGATTTCCGGCTTCCGATGCGGGAGGTGCTAAAACATCTGGGCAAGCCTGTCCAGGTGGTGAACGTGCGGGACTTGGTGCTGGATGAATGGAGTCTGTTTCAAAAAATCCTCGAGGCTTCTCGGTTTTTCCGAGAGCTACAGGTATTCACCGCTGATAAGATAGCTACTGCCTCTGAGGTGTTGATCGATGCGATTAAAGAGAAGGGAATTAATCTATCAGATCTGTATCGACGCGAAAAGTTTAAAGAATGCTGGGATTTGCTCAACAGCCCCAGGGTTCGCAATAAGATCTATGCACGGGAAGGGGAGGCCGCCGAGCGGTTTGCCAATGCCATTCGGACTGCCAATTCAGATCGGCTGTATTCCACGATATGGGAGCCGATTGCCAATCTGTTCCGGCAAGATCGGCCGGGTGCCCAGCACATCAATCGGTTGTTGCTTCAGTTGTTAAATCCCCAGGGCCGCCGCCACCTGGTAGTGATTGATCTCTCTTGGGAATATGCCCGGGACCGAAGGACCGCTGGGGTTTCTAAGAGGTCAGACCGGCGATTTGAGCGGGGTCTAGAAAAAAACCTGCTCTTGCCCTTAGAACATCAGGACTCGGAACAGAGGAGTCCAGACGAGAGGCTGTCTGAAGAGCAGGAACAGGAGCCCGCGCTGCTTTGGAATGAGACCATCCAGGCCCTGGTGATCCAGCGGATCCTGAAGGGGATCCTGTGGGCCGCTGAGGAGGCGTATTCTGAAAACCGTAGCCTGAACGCCCTGATCCTGATGGATGAGGCCCATCGGCTGGCTCCCCGGGAGGAACCGGAGAACCCGGAGAAGAAGGCGATCCGCGATCAGCTGATCGACGCCGTGCGCACCACCCGCAAATACGGCGTGGGCTGGATGTTCATCAGCCAGACCCTTTCCAGTCTCCACCGGGGGATCGTCGATCAGCTGCGGATCTTCTTCTTCGGGTTCGGTCTGGGGATGGGGCAGGAGTTCCGGGCGCTGAGCGAACTGGTCGGCGGGCGCAGCAAGGCCCTGGATCTGTATCAGCTCTTCCGGGACCCCCACTCGGCTTTCGACCCAAACGATCGGGAGTATTCGTTCATGACCACCGGGCCCGTTTCCCCCCTCTCCTTCGCCGGGACACCGCTCTTTTTCAATGCCTTCAATCGGGTGGAGGAATTCCTAGAGGCGAATGGGTGGAGTGATTTGAAGAAGGATTAATCCACTGGTGATTGCGATAGCGAATACATCCTCTTCCGCCTGTGAAGGCTCGAATGGATCCGAAGGGCCAGCTCGCCCTGGAAGAGATCGTCCACCGTCTGATTGCGAGCCCGGGAAGGCTGACGGGAAGACAAGGAACAAATCGTTTGGGGGCCAAGGCGTTGTGCGACGGCGCCCCGGCCCCCAAACCCGCAGGAAGGCGACAGGGGTCGTATATCGCCTTCACTCCTCTTCATCCCCGATCACTGTAAAAGTCCGGGGGGTCGCGGGAGGCAGCATCGACCATCCACCGGGGCGGATGTCCGATGGGGTCGGATGAAAGCCCGGCACCCAGGCGACCCACGAGACCCATGGCATCCCCAGGAAAGGAAGACCTGGCGGTGCGCCTGGCCGTTCCCGGCCCGGGATCCCCATCGGAA
>NZ_JANWXB010000381.1 GCF_025055495.1 Thermoflexus sp.
CGCCGCCAGCGCCTCCCACAGCAGGTCCTCAGATAGCTGCGGGGCCAGCTCAGCCAGCGCCCGAGCGCGGGCCCATTCATCCCGGATCTCCCGCGCCGCCGCCAGCGCCTCCTGCAGCAGGCCCTCAAAGAGATGCGGGGCCAGCGCGGTCAGGGCATGAGCGCGATGGCGCTCATCCGGCACCTGACGGGCATAGCCCAGCGCGGCGGAGGCCTTCCACAGCCCCTTCTCGACCAGCGCGATCAACAGCTCCGGCGGGATGTTTCCAGCTAAAGAACGAATGCTGGCCTCGATCAACGCGTATCGCACTTGCCGGCCCACCGCCCTTGGGTCCTGCCTCCCTTCCTCCCTCATAGCATGCCGCCGGGCCAGCTCCAAATCCATCAGGTAGCCGCCGTAGTCCCCTTCCGCTGCATATCGGGCCTCCGCCCAGGGCTGATGCTCGTCGCCCTCGGCCACCAGTTTGTGTAGCTTCTCCCACTCCCCGGCGGCAGCCAAGTGCGCTCCCAGATGGCGCAGGCCGTAGCCGTCGTCGATCTCCGATAGCCGCCGCCAGTCCCCTCCCGCCGATTGAATGTAGCTCAAAGCGATTTGGCGGTGAGCCTCTCGCGTTCGCTCGGACATCTCCTCGACTAACCCCCGATCCGCTGGGGTGAGGTTCTCCAGCGCTACCTCTCCACTCAGGAAGTCCCGCAGGCTGGCGTGGTAAAGGCGATAGCGGAGGCCCTTTGTCTGATACAGAAACGGGGACCAGGATTCTGTTAGTAACCGCTTTAGGGAATAGTCCGCTTTCAGGCCGGCCCAACGCGCAAGGGTTTCCAGAGGGACGGGCTCGCGGGCGGCGGCTAGCACGGACAGCAGCGGCGCATAAGCCATGTCCCATTCCGGCTTCTGGCGCCAACGGCGCCAATACTCGGCGTAGTAGCCTGTCAATCCCATGGGAAGCTGTTCTAAGTCCAGCGGATGGCGCTTCCTCCTCAAGATCTCCGCAACCACGTAGCGGAGATACATCCAGTTGCCCGCGCTCTTCTCCCGGAGGATCCGAATGAAGTCTTCCTCTGCGCAGTTCCGGGCGCGTAGCTGCTCAGAGATGGCCGGGTCGCGGGCCACGCCGCGCAGATAGGCCTCGATGTCCTCTAAGTTGTGGCGATCCCCGGCCTGCAGATCCGCTCGGACCAGATGGGGATCCACCCGCAGAGGCACCGACACCGGCCGCTGGGAGAGGATCAGATAGACGCCCTTGGGGAGGGATTTCGGCAGGCCCAGGGCGTTGCCGTTGGGACCGACACCCGCCTCGTCCAGCGCGTCGACCACAATCACCAGCCGCTCCCGGGCCGTCAGACGGTTGGCGGCCATGTGGAGCAACCGTTCCAGGAAAGCCGAGTAATCGGCCTGGTCCGGGAGGGCATCCCGGGAGGCGTAGGGCTCCAGACGGTAGCGGGCTACCAGTTGAGCAGCTATGCTCTGGAGGGCACGGATCACCCCGGCCTCCCCTGGCGCCTGCTCGGCGAAGAAGTGCAGATAGCCTCGCTCCTTCACCAGGTGGGCTAAGAAAGCTGTCTTGCCCACTCCCGCCTCGCCGACCAAGAGCCAGGCGCCGCACTCGTGCTGGCTGAGGAAGTGATCCAGTTCCGCCTCCAGCCATGCCCGTCCCACAAACTCCTCCAGGCGGACGCGATGGAAGACCGGGTCGGGGGGCAGATACAGGTCCGAGAGGGATGCGTAGTCCCCGATGAAGAAGGCCTGGAAGACCTGGGTCACGATGTTCCGGTCGCCCGTAACCAGGATGCTGCGGTCGACGTTCCCGGTGACCCGGACGTAGCCCTGGGCCTCGGCGATCACGCGGGGCCAATCCGCCAACTTGCGGCGGATGTCCTCGAGATTTTCGGCGATGCGCTCCAGGGCGCGGGAATCCCAGAGGGGCTGCAGCGCCGGCTGCTGGGCCAATTCTTCCTCCAACCATTTCAGAAAGTCCGCAGCCGCGCGGGTGGCCTCGGCCAAAAGCGGCCAGGTCTCAGGATTAGGATGGCCCAAGTGAGCCGCCCAGCGGCGAGCCAGTTCGGCGGGATCAGGGCGGCCTCGACGGGTGAGGAGTTGCGCCAGCAGCGGGGCCGCCTCTGTTCGAAGAAAGCTTTCATCGAAGAGGGAGGCGGTCAGGTGGGGATAGTGCCGGGCGAAGGCAGAATACGCGCGCG
>NZ_JANWXB010000005.1 GCF_025055495.1 Thermoflexus sp.
AAAACCCCCAAATTAAAAAAAGTGGAAAAAGCACTCGATGAGGGGCCTAAAATAGACGGGGATCAGGAGGTCGCCGAAGGGGGACCGCCTCCTGCCCGACGCCCATGAGGCCCGAGGGGAGGAGAAGGGGGGAGAATCATCGACGCCGTATCCCTCGCCCGTTTGCGGGGGAACACGACGGGCCCATTTTCACGCCCTAAGCGGCGTGCTCAACGGCGCGCAGGGCGGCCCGCAGGTTGACCTCGGGGGCATGGATCGGAACAACGCATCCGGTGCCCAGGATGAACCGCCGCCCGCCGGTCCGGACGATGGCCTCCCGGGCTTCGGCTTCCACGTCCTGGGGGGTCCCGAACACCAGGGTCTGGATCCGGGAGAGACCGCCCAGCACGGCCCCGCGCACGATCGCTTGTCCCTCCTCCAGTGCAGGCGGCGTCTCCCGATCGTGCCAGTTCCAGACGGCGACCGGATAATCCGCGCACAGATCGAACATCACCGCCTCGCCGTGGAGGTGAAGGATGTTCAGCCAGGCACTGACAGCCTCCTCCAGGACTGCCAGATCGTAGCGACGCCCGAAGGCCCGATATTCCTCAGCGGAGAGCAACAGATAAGAGGCATGCTGAACGGCATAGAAAATCCCGTCCACCCCGAGCTCTAGGGCGGCGCGGATGAAGCGGCGGGTGCTCTCCGCAATGGTGCGAAGTCCTCTCTCAAGCGCCTCCGGATAGCGTCTCAAATGCAGTAGTAACCGGTCGGAGCCCGCCAGGTTCTTGGCCTGGGCCAGAGGGCTGAACACCGTCACCACGATGGGAACCTCCGGGAGCGCCTGGCGGATCCGCGCCACCGCTTCCAGGTGTTCCCGAAGGACGCCGCGCGCGGGATCGAGGATCGGAAGGGCGGCCCAATCCTGGGGCTCCTGCACCGGATGTCGGGTGTAGCGTCGTGTTCCCTCGGTATCCCCCTCCCATCGATCCTCGACGCCCCAGTCCCGCACACAGTAGCTGGAGGCGGGGGTGATCTTGACAAAGTCGAAATCGAAGCGGCGCTGGAACTCGATCACCGCCTCCGCCAGGAGGGTGGGATCCTGATCTGCGACGGGGAAATGCCGCCACAACGCCACCGGCGGGCGGTCCACCGCCTCTCCCCGAATCGCTGCCTGAAGCCGTTCACGCTTCTCCATTGGAACCTCGCAGCGTCTCCAGATGGGCCTGGGCGAGTCGGGAAAGGATCTGCGCCCTGGCCCGATCCTCCAGTGTGGGGGCCAGCGCGAGAACCCGCTCGAACGCCTGGATCGCCGTCTCCTTCTCTCCCCTGGCCTTGCAGGAGAGGCCGAGCCCATAGTAAGCGTCCACCGCGTTTCCATCCATTTCGATGGCCTTACGAAACTGCTCGATGGCCTGATCGTATTGTTTCTTCGCGTGGAATTCCCATCCCAGGTCGATATAAGTTCCCGCCGTCTCCGACATCGCTGGCTCTCCCCAGGGAAGAAATCGTCGTAGGGGATTATAACCCAGGCCTGTGAAGAACAATGAGGACGGGCGGGTATGGAGGCCTGCCCCTGCGCGACCGGCAGGCCGTGCGCTGTCTCGTGATCTCCCGCCTGTGATGAATTCCCCGGATCGATGCAAAATAGAGAGAGGAGGTCCGAATGGGACAGAAAGGCCCGCTGCGCTGGCGGGGTGGCCATGGATGGCTGGTGCTGTGCGGGGGGGAGGAAGCGGAAGAGGCGCACCGGATGGCGCTGGCCCGGAGCGCTCCGGAGGGATATGCAGTGGTGGTCATGGCGGCCGCCGATGACCCGGAGCGCGCTTACCGATACGAGCGGCAGTATCGAGCCTGGGGAAGTCTTCCCTGTCGAGTGTTGACCTTGCGCGCCCGGGAAGAGGCCTTCCAGATCGCCCATGCGCGTCTTCTCCTAAACGCTCGCCTGATCCTGATCGCCGACGGCGATGTCCGGCGCTTGCTGGAGACCTTCTTCGATACCCCGGCGCTCCAGGCGATGATCACCGCTTACCACTCCGGCGCGGTGGTGCTGGGGATCGGCGCGGGAGCGGAGGCGATGGGGACCTGGGTGCTGGGATCGGGCTGGGAGGAGGCCCTGGGAGCTTGGGGATGGCTGCCGGGCGCTTTTGTGGTGAGCCACTATACGCCAGAGGCCGCCCGGGCACTTCAGGCGGCCCTCCACCGGCGGCCGTTCGCCTACGGCATCGGCCTGGCCGAAGGGGCGGCGCTCGCCCTCGGCCCAGGCGATCAGATCGAGCGCTGGGGAGAAGGAGAGATCACGGTAGTCTTCGGCGCGCGCTGGCTGGATCGCGAGTAGCGGTTTGTCTATTTTCGATCCGGAGTCTTTGGGATGCCGGATCAGGGGCCAAAGGCCTCAGCCCGGTCCCCAAAACGTTTCTCAATTTAAGGAAGATGCTGTTCCAGGCACATGGACCGCTCTGGGATCTGGAGGGCCGGCCGTTCCAGCCCGAACGTCCGCTTCGCCGGATCGTCTCCCTGGTGCCCAGCTTAACGGAAACCCTCTTCGACCTGGGCCTGGGGGATCGCGTGGTCGGGCGGACGGACTATTGCATCTATCCGACGGAGGCGCGCTCCATCCCTTCGGTAGGGGGGACGAAGAACCCGGATCTCGTGCGGGTGATCGCGTTGCAACCAGATGTGGTGTTCGTCAACGTGGAGGAGAACCGGGAGGCGGACGCGCAGGCCCTCGCCGCTCAGGGGATCCCAGTAGCGGTTTCCTTCCCCCGTTCGGTGGCGGAGGCCATCGCCCTGGTCCGGCGTCTGGCGGAGCTGTTTGGCCTTTCCCATCCGCCGGTGCTGGAGGAAATTGAAGCCCTGGAGGCTGCCCGCCGTCAGATGATCCCGGAGCGGCGCCCACGGGTGTTCTGCGCCATCTGGAAGGATCCATGGATGACCTTCAACGCGGAGACCTATGCCCATGATGTGCTGACCGTATGCGGCGGCAAGAACATCTTCGCCCACCGCCGACGACGATATCCGCTGGCCGCGGATCTGAACCCCGAGGTGCCTGCCCGACCCGTCGCCCGCGATGACCGATATCCGCGCCTTTCGGAGGAGGAGATCCGCCGCGCCGCCCCGGAGCTGATCCTGCTTCCGAGCGAGCCGTATCCCTTCCGGCCAGAAGATACGGAAACCATCCGCGCGCATTTCAGGGATACGCCAGCCGGACGCGCCGGTCGGGTGCGTTGGATCGACGGGAGCCTGCTGTTCTGGCACGGCACCCGCCTGCGGCACGCCTTACGGATCCTGCCGGAGGTTCTCCAGGGGCCCTTCCCCGCGGCAGACGACCCCGGGATGGGGGATGGGGAAGAGCCGTAGTGGACGGTTTCCGAGGCCGAAGTTGGGGCCAGGAACCTCCAGCCTGCCCCTGGAAGCATTTCTGCCCTCTTCCACGGAGAGAGAAGGGGCAGGGGAGGAGACGGCCTGGGCTCCGGGCTGTGCTCGGCTCCCTTCGCCCCTCCGAGGAGGCTGAGAGGCGGACGGAGCCGCCCCAGAGTATGTAGAAGGCTCAAGGGGCCTGTGGCACGCGATGGATAACCAACCGAGGCACTTACGGAGCAGAGGAAGCGCAATGAAGCAACGCCTGGTCGTAGGGATCAGCGGGGCCAGCGGGGTGATCTACGGCATCCGATTGCTGGAGGTCCTTCGCCCCAACCCGGAGATCGAAACCCATCTGATCCTCAGCCCCGCGGCCCGGATCACCATCGTCCAGGAGACCGATTACACGGTCCGTCAGGTCACGGAGCTTGCGGATGTGGTCCATGCCTACCACGACATCGGGGCGGCCATCGCCTCCGGTTCTTTTCGGACGATCGGGATGGTGGTGATCCCCTGTTCGATCAAGACCTTGGGAGCCATCGTCAGCGGCTACACGGCGGATCTGATCAGCCGGGCAGCCGATGTGACCCTGAAAGAGGGGCGGCCCCTGGTGCTGGTGGTGCGGGAGACCCCCCTGCATATCGGCCATCTGGACCTGATGCGGCGGGCGGCGCGGATGGGCGCGATCATCATGCCCCCGGTCCCCGCTTTCTACGGCCGCCCCCGCACGATCCAGGACCTCATCGACCAGACCGTGGGACGGGTTCTTCTGCGGCTGGGGATTGAGAACGAGCTCTACACCCGGTGGAAGGAAGGATAGGAGCATCGAGGTGCTTGCGCCGGAAGGCTGCCGGCCTGCTCCTGGGATGTTGATCCGCGACAGGAGTTGCACAGTCGTTCCCGCCAGCGGTCAAGGGATTCCAGCGGCATCTTCCCTCTGAGGGTTTTTGCAAGCTATTGCCTTGTTCATTTTGGGGGGGTCGAGGGCGGTG
>NZ_JANWXB010000043.1 GCF_025055495.1 Thermoflexus sp.
TCCCAAATGAACGGTGGACAAAGCGACGAGGAGAAGCAAAGCTTTCCATTTATAATGGGAAGGGACCACCCGAGGGACCCTCCATATGTTTTTTAGGCCGGGTGAGGCCGCTTTGGGCAACCATCCCAACCCCAGGAAACGCTCTCGATTAGCGAGGGGTGTCGCGATGCTGGATTGGCGACAGGTCAGACGATACGTGCAGGAGATGGCCAACTATACGGGGGATCGTCTTCGCGCGCATCCTCCGACGCTCCGGTATGCCCTGAGCTTGCTCCATCGTTTCTCCGAGGACCTGGAGCGTCTGCAGCGGATGGGCCGGGAGGCCTTACGAGCCGGATGGCGAGGGGCGATCCCATGGGGCGAGCCCCTCGCCGCTCGGTTTCCCCTGCCCCCCGAACAGCCCCAGGCTCTGGTCATCGCCGCCGATGGCTCCCAGATCTATCCGGATCGCCATGGGACGATCCCCTATTTTGTTCTCAACATCGGCTTGATCGAGATGCGCCCCGGCTCCGGCGCCCCTCCGGAAACCTGGCACCACCTGGTGTTCTGGTATCGAGAGGAGGAGCTGTTCACCGAGGACGGGGAGATGCGCGCCCTCAACGATCTGGAGGCGGAACGGGACATTCAGGAGCTGGAGCAGCTAACGGCGGCGATGGCCCAGCGGGCTGGCGATCCTTTCGGCCCGCCGGTGGGGCTGGCGGACGGCATGCTGCTTCCCTGGGCCCTGTCCCGCGGCGAGCCCTTCGCCGCCGTCCCGGCCGAACGCTATCGGGAACTCTTCCGCCGGGCCGTGGGGGCTCTGGAATCGGCAAAGGAGACGGGGGGCGCGATCGCTGGATACGTGGATCGGCCGACGGGCCATGCCGTGCTGCGCCTGCTGGCCCTGGGATTGCTGGACGAGATCACCCGGGAGAAGGTGGCGGACTATCCCTTTGGGCAACTGCGGGATCGGGCGCTCTTCGCGGAGCTGCTGGAACCCGGGGAGCGCTCCGCTCTCTTCGCGCACACCTGGCCGATCAACGACCATCTGGCCCACGAAGGTCATCAGCTCCTGTTCTTCTATCTCAACGTCGGGGCAGCGGGCCGTCCACATCTCGCCCGCGTGGAGATCCCCGAGTGGGTGGCCCGGGATCGGGCCCGCCTGGATCGGCTGCATCGCGCGATCTGGGATCAGTGCCACATCCTGGCGGAGGCCCCTTATCCGTATCTGCTCACCCGAGCGCACGAGCTGGCCCGCATCCGTTCGGAGGAGCGGAAGCAACTGGAGCAGATGATCCAGGAAGCCCTCCTCCAACGGGGCCTTCGCTTCTCGATCTCCGCCAAGGCCAGGCAAAAGGAGTGGTTGGGGGGATAAACGCGGATGCCAGGAAGGTGCCTTCGGGAGGGAAAAGCGTAAGACCCCTCCCCCACCATGGCTCTTCGAGCCGTGGGGAGGGGGGAGAAGATATCGTTTAGGGGGGTGGGGGGGGGGGGGCGGGGGGGCGCCCCCCCCCCCACCACAAAACGGGAAAAAAACAGCCAAGGAGGGCCGCGGGGCGG
>NZ_JANWXB010000086.1 GCF_025055495.1 Thermoflexus sp.
CAAAGGCCCCCGCACCGCCCTCGAAAACCTCCAAATGAAAAATGGACAAAGCACCGGGCATTCTCGCAGGATGCGTCTTTAATATAATGATGATAGGCTTTTCAGGGATCCGTAAGGGGATAATCCGTTGCAGCCTCTATATGAGGGCCCCATCGGATAGGGCCCTCATTACCGGAGTAGGGGCAGGTCTCTGTGTCCGTCGTTACGCTCCGTCTCTTACAGGGAGATGAACCGCATGAGCGCTGAGACCCCGATGCTCGCCCAGTATCGCCGGATCAAAGCCCGCTTCCCCGATGCGATCGTGATGTTCCGGCTGGGCGACTTTTACGAGATGTTTGAAGAGGATGCGAAAATCGCCGCCCGCGAGCTGGAGCTGGCCCTGACTTCCCGCTCGTTCTCCAAGGATGTGCGCCTCCCCATGGCTGGAGTGCCGGCCCACCACGTCGATTCCTACATCGGCCGGCTGATCGCCAAAGGCTACAAGGTCGCCGTGGTGGAGCAGCTGGAGGACCCCAAAAAGGTCAAGCGGCTGGTGAAGCGGGACGTGGTGCGGGTGATCACCCCAGGCACCGTCGTGGAGGAGGCCCTGCTCCGCGACCGGCTGGAGAATTACCTGGCCGCCGTCGCCCCCTCCCCGGACGGCCGGTCATTCGGCCTGGCTGCCCTGGATCTTTCCACCGGTGAGTTTTTCACGGCCCAGCTGGAAGGCTCAGAGGCCGAGGCCACCCTCCTGGAGGAGCTGGCCCGCCTGAGCCCGGCCGAGCTCGTGCTCCCCGAATCCCGGGCCCGGGATGAGGCCTGGGTAGCCCGGCTGAAGGGAGAACGCACCGTCCGCATCTCCCCTCTGGCCGATGCCGCCTTCCACCCGGAAAACGCCCGCCAGCGCCTCCTGGAACACTTCGGGGTCTCCTCCCTCCAGCCGTTCGGTTGTGAGGGACTCCCTTGGGCGATCGCTGCCGCCGGCGCCGCCCTGCACTATGTGAAGACCTCCCAAATCTCCGACCTCCGCCACCTGCGCTACCTCAGCACCTACCACCGGGATGCCTATATGGGGCTGGATCCGGTCACCCGGCGGAACCTGGAGCTTACCGAGACCATCCGGGAGCGCCGGGCGGAGGGGAGCCTGTTCTCTGTCCTCAACCACACCGTGACCGCCATGGGAGCCCGGCTGCTCCGCCGCTGGCTGCTCCAGCCCTTGAGGGATGTCCCCGCGATCCAGATGCGCCTGGACGCGGTGGAGGAGCTGACCCGCGATGGGCTGCTCCGCCAGGATCTGCGGAGGCTACTGGATGGACTCTACGATGTGGAGCGGCTGGTGGGTCGCATCGGCTTCGGCAACGCCAACGCCCGCGATCTGGTGGCCCTGAAGCGGACGTTGCAGCGGATCCCTCAAATCCGGAGCCGGATGCTGTGGGTTCAGGCCGCCCGGCTTCAAGCCCTGCGGGATGAGCTGGATCCCTGTGTGGAGGTGGTCACGCTGATCGATCGGGCCATCGTGGACGATCCGCCCCTCCTGCTTCGGGAGGGCGGGCTGATCAAGCCGGGCTATCATGAGGAGCTGGATCGGCTGCGCCGCGCCGAGGAGGAAGGACGACGCTGGCTGGCCGAGCTGGAAGGGCGCGAGCGGGCCCGCACCGGCATCGAGAACCTTCGCATCCGATACAACGAGATCTTCGGCTTCTTCATCGAGGTCCCCCGCTCGAAGGCGCACCAGGTGCCGCCCGACTACGAGCGCCGGGCCACCATCACCCACGCCGAGCGCTTCGTCACGCCGGAGCTGAAGGCGCGGGAGACGGAGATCCTGGCCACCCAGGAGCGGATCGAGGATTTAGAATACGAGCTCTTCGCGGAGGTGCGGGGGAAGGTCGCCGAATACATCGAGCGGCTGCAGGGGGTGGCCCGTCGGCTGGCGGAGCTGGACGTCTATCAGGCGCTGGCGGAGGCCGCTGCCCGCTACGGCTACACGCGGCCCGTCGTGGAGGAGAGCGATCGGATCGAGATCCGGGAGGGCCGCCATCCGATGGTGGAACGGCATCTCCCCCCGGGCGAGCCGTTCGTGCCCAACGACGCGGAGCTCAGCGCCTCGCGCCGGCTGATCATCCTGACGGGCCCCAACCTGAGCGGCAAGTCGGTTTACATCCGCCAGGTGGCCCTGATCACCCTCATGGCCCAGATGGGCTCCTTCGTGCCGGCCCGTTCCGCCCGCATCGGGATCGCGGACCGCCTGTTCGCCCGGGTGGGGGCCAGCGACGACATCACGGCCGGCATCTCAACCTTCCTGGCGGAGATGCTGGAGACCGCCTACATCCTCCATCACGCCACCCCTCGCTCCCTGGTGATCCTGGATGAGGTGGGCCGGGGGACCAGCACCTATGACGGGCTGAGCCTGGCATGGGCCGTGGCGGAGGCGCTGCACGACGAGGTGCAGGCGCGCGTCCTTTTCGCCACCCATTATCACGAGCTGACCCGGCTGGCGGATCACCTGGAAGGGGCCTGCAATATGACGATGGCCGTGCGGGAGATCGGGGATCAGGTGGTGTTTCTGCGACGGGTGATCCCCGGGGCTGCCGACAAGTCGTATGGGATCTATGTCGCGCGGCTGGCCGGCCTGCCCGACCGGGTGATCCGGCGGGCCCGTCAGGTTCTGGAGGAACTGGAAGGAAAGCCGGCCCATCCGGAGCTTCCAGCGCCTCGCCGGGGGCATCCCCTCGCGCGGCCGGAGGAATTCGAGGAGGTCCGGCGGCTTCTCTGGGAGATCCTGGGCCTGGACCTGGCGAACACCACCCCGCTGCAGGCCCTGCTCGCGCTGAATGAACTCCAGGGGCGACTCCGACAGCTTCTGCAGTCCGAACGGTAGCGTCCCCCGCCGCCGTGGAGGCGTCCTCCCCTGCACGCCAACCCCCCAGGCCTTCATCACTCATGCCTTACACGGGGTCCAAAGGCATAAGCGGGGCGGCCTTCGACGTAACTTCCGAAGCATAATTTCAAAGCAATGATCGCGTTTACAATCCCCCACGGAATTTTCGTGAGGCATAGACCGCCACAGCGGTCGACGCTTCACTCTGGGGTGACCACTTTTAATTTGGGGGTTTTCGGGGGCGGTGCGGGGGGCCTTCCGGACGGGCTGTAGTTAGGCCTCTTCCGGGATTTCCACCCCCATCGTCAGATCGGGAACCTTCACGATATGTCGCCGCAGGACGCGGGCCAGAAGGA
>NZ_JANWXB010000206.1 GCF_025055495.1 Thermoflexus sp.
GGGGGAGGGGCTATGGCCTTCCGGACCGGCTTCGGTTCATCAAATCCCCAGCTGATAACTGGACAAAGCACGAGCAAACAGAATCAGGCGAATTTATAATACATAATGAGTTACGCTGTTCGCCCCCTCGGGGGGCTTTAGGGGCGGAGCCGGGCGCTGAAGATGCCCGGCTCCGCCCCTAAAGAAGTCTTTGCATCTTGGCCCAGGTATGGGACAGGCCTGATCCGTGGTTTCCATTTTTCCAGAACTCAAGCCGGGGAATCGAATCATGGGAGGGCAGCCGATTATCTCGTTCCGGAAGGTTAATAAGTGGTTTGGGAACCTCCACGTTCTGCGGGATATCACCCTGGATATTTACGAAGGGGAAGTAGTGGTGATCTTTGGCCCCAGCGGAGGTGGAAAGAGCACGCTGATCCGCACGATCAACCGGCTGGAATCCATCGACTCTGGAGAGCTGTGGGTGGATGGCATCCCGGTCCATGATCCAAAGATTAACGTCAACCGGCTCCGCCAGGAGATCGGCATGGTCTTCCAACAATTTAATCTGTTCCCGCATTTAACGGTGCTGGAGAACATTATCCTGGGGCCTGTGCATGTGAAGAAAGTGCCGCGGGCGGAGGCGGAACGGCTGGCCATGCAGCTCCTGGAGCGTGTGGGGATCCCGGAGAAAGCCCATGCTTATCCCGCTCAGCTCTCCGGTGGCCAGCAACAGCGCGTGGCCATCGCCCGGGGCCTGGCGATGCGGCCCAGGATCATGCTGTTCGATGAGCCGACCAGCGCTCTGGACCCTGAGATGATCAAAGAGGTCCTGGATGTCATGGAGGATCTGGCCCGCGAGGGGATGACCATGGTGGTGGTCACCCATGAAATGGGCTTTGCCCGCCATGTGGCGGATCGCATGGTGTTCCTGGAGGGTGGGCGGATCGTAGAGGTTGGCACCCCCGATGAGATCTTTGACAACCCGAAACATGAACGCACCCGGGTCTTCCTGGGCCAGGTCTTGCGCCATTAAGAGTGACGAAT
>NZ_JANWXB010000337.1 GCF_025055495.1 Thermoflexus sp.
GGGACGCCTGGAGGAGGCCGTGGCCGCCCTGGCCGAGGCCCAGCGTCGCCACTATGAGGAGTTCGCCGCCCACCGCCAGGAGTTCCTCGCTTACCGCGAGGAGACCGAGCGCCGCTTCGCCGAGCTGGCGGAGGCCCAACGCCGCACCGAGGAGCGAGTGGGACGCCTGGAAGAGGCCGTGGCCGCCCTGGCCGAGGCCCAGCGCCGCCACTACGAGGAGTTCGCCGCCTACCGCCAGGAGACGGACCGCCGCTTTGCCGAGCTGGCCGATACGCTTCGTCGCCTGCTGCTCCGCGTGGAAGACCACGCCCGCGATCTGAGCAAGCTCAAGCAGCTCCACACCGAGTTCCGCCTCCGCCAGCGGCCCAGCGCCTTCTTCCGGCGCCTGCTCCGACGCGCCGCTGAAGTGTCCGATGAGCGTAGGACAGCCCTGCTGGAGGACGCTGCTGCCGCTGGTCGCATCCAGGAAGAGGAGGCTGAAGACGCCATCCAGCTGGACTTGCTGGTAGAGGGCTTCCACCGGCGGGAAGACCGCAAGATCTACCTGGCCGTGGAGATCTCCTGGCTGGGGAGCACCGAGGACGTCGAGCGGGCGACGCGGCGGGCGGCGATCTTCGCCCGCGCCCTCGAGGCGGAGGTGTGGCCAGTGGTGGCCGCAGAAGACTTAACCCCCGCTGCCCGAGCGGTGGCCCGCCAGGCCGGCGCATGGTGGGTGCACGAGGAGTGGGCCTTCCGCCCTGAAGAGATCCCGCCCTCCTCTTCCTGAAGAGACCCTTCGGCATGCGAACTGAGCGATGCCGCGGAAATCAACGCTTGCGCCCCATAGATGCCGGGCGCATACGATCGCTGAGTTGCGACGCAGATCACATCGAACACTTCCTTCGAGCGCTGGCAGCGGGCACTGAGATTCGCGCGATCGCCTGGCGAGGCGAACAGATGCCGATGATGCTCTATACACCCTTTGGAGTATGCGGGTTCATTAGCGCGTTCCGATCGCCGGACTTCGCAGCCGATACTTTGCGCATCGCGCTCGAGCGCCTTACCAATCCAGCGCGAGACCAGAGCGAGGAAAGCCTATCTGGACGCATCCAGGAGATTGCTTGGTGGAAGGTGGATCCACCTGTCCTGCAACCCCGAATCCAGTTGGAACGGCGGAGCCGGTCGGCTGTTCCGGCGACCTTGTGATCATCCTCTTCAAGAACAGCACGTGCACGGTTGTCGCCGTCGCGGATGCTCCGACAGATGGCTTTCTTCCCAGAAACCACTGAGCGCAAAGGGAATCGTACCCCAGAACACCTCTACCCCCGATTCAGCTGCCAGCCACAGCTCCCATCATCACGAGCGGTTTCAGAAGCTTACTGGACGCGATCGCCTTGGTGACCACTGGAACCGCCTTTGTCCTGACCGCGCTCGGGCGGCTGATGGGTCACGAGCCCTTTAGCCGCTTCTGGAGACAGCCCCGCCGAATGCTCGCGCGGGCTGGGCTGCTGTGGATCCTCGCCCTCCTCGGATTGGTCCTCGAGGCTTCGTTCCTCAACCTGCTCGGGTTTTCGCCTCTGACTCTGTCGGACGTGCTAGCCGGGGGGCTGGGGCTCAGCCTGCTGCTGCTGATCGCGCCCTTAGATGACATTCGGGCGAAGAGCCGAACTCCTGTGTCGGCCGCCTGCCCCGGACGCCGTCCCCGCCTCCGCAACTGGCGCTGAGCGCGTATACGCCTATCGCCGGGTGGAGCGCGAGAGGGCATCGCGGGGGATCCGGTTCTGCCAGTCGAAATAGCGCACACGGTTTGGATCGTTCCGCTGCCTCTGAAGCCAGTCTTCAAAGGCCTGCTGCTGGCGAGCCTGCAGATAGTAAGGAGCCAGCTCGCGATCCCCACGGCCCGCTACCCAGGCGATGTGATACCCCAACGACGAGGTGATCACGGAAGTCGTGGACAGAACGGGTGTGGCGAAAACGATCTTCTCCAGCTCCGTCCCATACAACGAGCCCAGCCCCCCTACCGGCGTCCAGCCCAGATTCAGGGCGGTGGCGCTGACCACCTTGCCCGCCTGCACTTCCTCGAAAACCTTCTCGAAGCCCTCGGCCTGGACCCGACGATAGAGCTCGCTCGCCAGGTCCAGCGTCTCTGCGGTGATCAGGCGAACATCCACCTGCTCCTCATGGGTGGGCACCTCTCGGGCGAACGCTTCCCGCAATTGCTGTTCCATTAACTCCGCCTCGATCATGGCCCGATAATCCGCTTCGGTGAATCCAAGCTCCCCTTCCCACCGTTTGAGCTGGGCCGCATACAGGGCCCGGAAACTGGCTTCCGACATCGGCGTGGGCGTTGGGAAGGGGGTCGGCTGAGGGGTCCCGGGACCTGGCGTGATGGTCGGCGTGGGTGATCCAACCGGGGTCGGCGTCTCTCGAATGAAGCCGAAGCGCCGCTCGATTTCCCGATCGATGACCGCCGATGAAACCCGGATCCCCCGCCGCTCCGCTTCTGCTCGGATCAATCGCTCATCGATCATCTGCTGAAGGACCGCCCGACCCAGGAGAACGGGATCGTCCAGCTGCAGGCTGATCTGATTGATCTGTTGCCGATAAAAGGCAGCGATAGAGGATTGAGTGGGATCATTCAGGTCGAGAGCCGCGATCTCCTGCTCCATGATGGCCACCTGCCGCCGCAGCGAATCCTCCACAAACCGGAACCGCTTCTGGAACTCCCGGGTTCGGATCGGCTGGCCGTCCACGGAAGCGACCGGCTGATCCGGCCAGATCATTCGCTCATAGATGAACCCGACGGCCAGGATCAGGATCGTCAACGCGACCACCCCTGCCGTTGCCAGCAGGATCCAGCGCTGGATCCGGGCTTCTCGTTCCGCCCGGGAGAGGGCCTTGCGGTTGATACTGGTCGATTTATGAGCCATGCCTGGATCATCTCCCAAATCCGGTTTCGGATGACCTCCCGGTGGTGGAGGCATGCCGAAGCCCCCGATCCCCGGAAAATTCCTCAACGGGAACGGGGCCGTTGACTTTTTCCTTGTGGGTTTTCAGGCTGAGCAGGACGCCTTCGGCCCTCAGCCCAACCCGAAATCAACAGGTAGTGTTTCACTACCGACGGAGGAGGGATATCGCGTCCATGGGCCCTTCCCCCCGCATCCCTCCTTCCTGCAGCCCTCTCGGGGCTTCTCGACCCCCTCGGGGCGGCGATCAACCGGTCAAATCGTATTCCCAGAATAAACAGACGGGGCGCATATCTTGCGCCCCGTCTCCATGAGTGCTTTGTCCATTTCAGATGGGGGGGGCTTTCGGGAACGATGCGAAGGGCCCTCCATCTCCCACACCGCCCCCGAAAGATTTTTTAGGGGAGAGCAGCCCTCGCCTTCCGGATGGGCTTCGGTTCCCCCAATCTCCCGTTCCGAACGGAACCAAGGAATGAGAAGGCCTTCCCCTTTTCCCCTTGGGGATCGAGAAACGATCCAGCTGGGAAGGCTCAGACGCCCCCCCAGCCGTACTTGCGCACGTGCTCGGCCGTGAAGGGGAGGAGCCCCAGATGACGCGCCCGCTTGATGGCCACGGAGAGGCGCCGCTGGTGCTTCGCACAAGTGCCGGTCTGACGACGCGGCTTGATGCGCGCCCGCTCGTTCACAAACCGGCGCAACAGATCCACGTTCTTATAGTCGATCGTCACGCGCTCCACACAGAAGTAGCACAGACGGGGCGGCTGCACATAACGGCGCACCGGAGCCGCCTTCGCAGGGGCGGCCTGAGACGCCACGGCCGGAATCGCTCCCTCCGCAGCAGCCTCTACGGCTTCCGACGCTGGAGTTTCGATCTCATTCCTCTCTTCCACCAAGGCAAACCTCCTCATTAGATATTCGGGATTGTGCTGTTCGCCTCCCCGTGGAGGCTTTGGGGACGAATCCCCGGGAGAGCCCGGATAGCATATGATAGTTTGGGAGGGGACAAGGCCGCTAAGGGCGGCCTTGTCCCCTCCAACAATCCCCAGGCTTCACTTCGTCAGAAGGGAAACTCCTCGGTGGCCTCTTCTTCGGCTGCCTCTTCCTCTTCGCCGAAGGCCGGGATCGCTGCACGACCTTCGCCCAGGAGGATCATCTCATTCGCCACCAGCTCGGTCCGATAATGTCGGCGTCCTTCGGCGTCTTCCCAGCCTCGGGTCTGCAGCCGACCTTCCACGTAGACATACATCCCCTTCCGGAGGCGCTGTTTGCAGACCTCTGCCAATCCACCCCAGGCGACGACGTTAAACCACTCCGTCTCCTCCCGTCGATCCCCATTGCTGGCGATCCAGGTCCGTGTGGTGGCCACCGGGAACGTCGTCACCGGGCGACCGTTCGGAGTGAAGCGCATCTCCGGATCCCGTCCGACCTGCCCGATGATCATGACCTTGTTCAGCCCACGCATCGCCGGACTCCACCCTCTGTATTCCCACGCGTGCTCAATCTTCATCCAAGCGAACCAGGAGATGGCGGAGGACCTCCTCCGTGATCCGCAGGACGCGCTCCAGAGGAGCTATGGCCTGGGCCGGCATCTCCGCCCGTACCAGAACATACTGGCCTTCCATCTTCCTTCGGATCGGATAGCAGAAACGACGGCGGCCCCAGGGGATCACCTCCTGAATCTGCCCGCCGCTTGAGGCGATAACGGTTTTAATGCGCTCGATGATCTGACTTTGCTGCTCGGGAGTCAACTCCGGATCCAGGACGACCATTAACTCATAGGGTCGAATGCGCGGCACCGATTGAACCAGCACGAGAATGTCCTCCTTCCCACGGGATTGCCCCCGCTCGAGGCAGGAGCGGAAAGGCGCAAAGCAGGAAGTATCCTACCATAGATCCAGGGATTGTGCAATGAAGTCTTAACCTTCAAGGGGATCCGATTCGCCAACGGCAATTATAAGACGCATCCCCTGCGGATCAGCGGCTAAGGGTTCGCGGGCCTTCGGCCCAGCCCCTGCGCAATCTCTTAGGAAGCCGAGGCTTGCCCCTCCCTACGCGGCAAAGCGGCATGGGGAGGAAGGTTCCGAAAAAGCGAGAAGGCGAAGCCGCCTGCCCTGCCACCCCAACCCCCAGTTCGAAACCGGGCAAGCTCTGATTCGCTTGGGGAGCTGGAAAGGCGGCCCTTAGAAGCCTCTCCGGAGAGGCCCTCCGGGACCAGCCGGGCAGAGCTATCCAAAGGCCTGTTCCAGCAAGTTTCCCAACCCGTAGCCCGACAGGGCCCCTCCAGCGAGGAAGGGCAGCCCCGCATGGCTTTTTCCCTTTGCCAGAAACCGGCGGACCAAAACTGCATAGCCCAACAGAATCCCGATGAGCGTCCCCACAGCTGGCCACGGCGTAGGATGTATCCGAAGGGCGGAAAAGGTTAATATCGCGGGTAGAACCGCATCCCCAAATCCCAGCATTAAGGTGGGGCTCCCCGATCTGGAGGGCGGGAAATGCAGCGGGATGAGGAACATCAGCGGTATGCGCTCCCGGATCGCCCACTCCGCCAGCCGTTGCATGTGCCCGGAGACATAAACAGCCAGCGCATCGTAAAGCATCATCACAGACAACAGCGCCGCCGTTGCCATAGGGGTCCAGAGGTGACCCAGATAAGCGGCCGCCGCACTGCAGACCAGCAAGCCCATCAGCGTCAATGCCACCCACCCCGGCCGATGGTGCCACCAGAGCACCAGGCCGAAGGCAAGCCCCGCCAAGAGCGGAAGGATCCAGGTAGGGGGTGGCCCCATCAGCGAGACCAGCAGAAGGCGGAGAGAGAAAAACAGGATGAACCCCAGCATGCCAAGCACGAGGGCCTTCAGGATCCTCTGAGAACCTCGGAGCCTTACCAGAAGAAAGGCCAGAAGCAAGCCGAGAGCGATCCATCCCAGGGCCGTCGGAATCGTGGAGATCATCTGTTCGCCCACTGGACGGGCTGCAAGCTCCTCGGAGAGCTGACGAGCGATGGTCAGGGAAGGATCGGTCCGAAGGGATGGATCTCCGGAGGGCAGGCCGGATGCCAGGAAACCGAGCCAGTGGACGGCCAGGAGGAGGGCCATGCCGCCGCCCAGGGCGGCCGGGCCCGCCGGGTCGGATGGAGGGGGCGAGACTTCCGGAGCGGGCGTGGGCGAAGACGGGGAGGGCAGTTCCACACGGGTCACCCGCAGGCGCAATCCCTGAACCGCCAGCACCCGAACCCGCTCCCCGGCGGCGATCCGCCCCTCGGCCGCCCGCGCCGTCCAGGTTTCTCCCTGAACCCAGACGGTCCCCTCCGGATCCAGGTCCGTCTGAGCAAGCCCCTCCGCCCCGATCAGACGCTCCGGAGTCTGGAGCGGGGGACGATGTCCAAGCTCTCGCACCAGGAAAGCCAGACCGAACGAAGCGGCGGCCGCCGTCAGGGTGGTCCCAATCAGGATCACCGGAGCGATCTGTTGTCCCGTGCCTGGAGGAAGTAGGAACATCCCGCCCAGCCCCAGGGCCAGGGCTCCCGATAGGCCGAGATATCCGCCGCTCTGGAAATAGAGCTCCGACAGGAACAGGAGGGCACCCAGCAGAATCAACAGGAGCCCCGCGGCGCTGATCGGCAAGCGCAGAAGGCCGATCAGGGCGAGGCCCAGCATCAATACGGCCAGGCCTTCCCCAAGCCCGGTCCCCGGGATGCTCCAGGCGGCGACAGCCGCCAGGATCCCGCCTACCAGCAGAAGATACGCCACGTTCGGGTCCGCCAGCCAGGCCCACAACTGCTGTAACAGATCCATCGAGAGATCTCCTGATTCAGGTCCCGCGCAGGACAATAGCTACTTTCAAGGCATACTCCAGCCCTGCTTCTCGTCCATCCTGCGACCATATCAGCCAATCGTCGATTTCCTCATCCATGGAATTTGGCGGGGTCACCCAAGGCGGTCCCGCTTGTCCTCAATAAGGAAAGCGCTGCGTCCTTCCCCTCTTCTCATTTGGCCCGGATGGCCTCGGGAGGGGAGAAGGAGGGCCTACCCCGTATGAGCCCTGAGAGCCCGCCCTTATCAGGCCCAATCGATGTTGGTCCCTTGCGAGAGGGTTTTCATCCTTCCTCCCCACGGTCCAGAGAGGCGTCGTCCCTAATTTGAGCATACTTGAAGAAACTTAGGAGAGCCAGGCCCTCATTGCTTTGTCCATATTTTCATTTGGGGGTTTTCGGGGGCGGTGTGGGGGGCCTTTGGCCCCCGCACCGCCCCTGAAAGATGATTTCTCCCCCCCTCCCCATAGCTCTCTGGGCCGTGGGGAGGGGGGAGGGGCCATCGCCTTCCGGACGGGCTTCGGTTCCTCAAATCCCCAGTTGATAACTGGACAAAGCACTCTGGAGGTAGGGGCACCGGGCACGGTAACCCTCCCTTTTGGGGGTGGACGAGGTCACCTTCGGTAGCCCTGCCCACCCAAACATCCCTATGAAATCGAAGACACGATTGTCGGGGACTGCCAGCATTGGGCGGATGCCACTGCTTGAGAAAAGGCAACACGCCCCAATCTGCCTGTCCCCCAAGGCCAGCGCCTCTTGCCAAGATGGGCAGAGATTGCTATAACTATTAACGTAGAACCGCGTTGAGGGGAGGGAACCGGCTCTCAACGCAGTGCGTTCCAGCGATGGCCCCGCTGCATCTACAGCATCTATCCTGCAGGCTAAAAGGAGGAGGTCCTATGAACCGTTCGCATGCCTGGTGGTGGCTCTCGCTGGTCGCTCTGGTGGGCTTAGTGCTCTCTGCCTGCGCCCCGGCGGCCACGCCAACCCCGCAGGTGATTGAGAAAGAGCGGGTGGTAGAGAAAGTGGTGACCCCGACCCCGGTGCCCCGGAAGGTGCTGCGGCTGAACCTGGGCCCGGGCGATGTGCCCACCCTCGACCCCTCGCTGGCCACTGATACCTCTTCGATCCAGATCATTGAGCTGGCCTTCGTCGGACTGACCCGTCAGAATGAGGAGACCGCCGCCGTTGAGCCCGGGATGGCCGAGAAGTGGGAGGTCTCGCCGGATGGGAAGGTGTGGACCTTCTACCTGCGCAAGGGCATCCCGTGGGTGCGCTGGAATGGCCAGGAGGTGGAGCAGGTCAAGGATGAGAAGGGCAACGTTCGCTATGTGACCGCCCAAGACTTCTGGTATGGTGCCATCCGCACCCTGGATCCCAAGACCGGTGGCGAATATGCCTACGTGCCGGCTTTCTTCATCGAGGGCGCTGCGGAGTTCAACGAGGGGACCATCACGGATCCGGCCCAGGTCGGCATTAAGGTGATTGATGACTATACCATCCAGTTCACCCTGAAGGAGCCGGTGGGCTTCTTCGCCAACGTCGCCGGCCTGTGGATGCTGCGAGCGCAACCTCGGTGGCTGATCGAGGAGAAGGGCGACCGCTGGACGGAGACCGGCGCCTACCACTCCTACGGCCCCTATGTGATGAAGGAGTGGGTGCACGACAGCTATATCACCATGGTGGCCAATCCCTTCTGGCCCGACAACATCCCCAGCGTGCCCAAGCCGAAGATCGAAGAGATTGTCTTCCGCATGCTGGATGAGTCCCCGGCTTTCGCTGAGTATGAGGCAGGGAACCTTGATGTAGCCGGCGTGCCGCTGGCGGAGATCGACCGGGTGAAAGCGGACCCCACGCTCTCGAAGGAGCTCAACATCGCGCCAGTGCTATGCACCTACTACTATGGTTTCAACGTCACCAAGCCGCCCTTCGATGATGTTCGCATGCGCCTGGCCTTCTCCCTGGCGGTCGACCGCAAGGCCATCGTGGAGAACGTGACCAAGGGCGGGCAGGAGCCAGCCCAGTGGTTCTCCCGGCCCGGTCTGCAGGCGGCGCCCACCCTTCAGACGCACCCGGACCTCGGCGTGAAATATGATCCCGAGCGGGCTAAGCAGCTCTTCCAGGAGGTCCTCAACGAGAAGTATGGCGGCGATGTCAAGAACCTCCCGCCGATCACGCTGTGGGTCAACCAAGTCGAGGGCCATATCAAGATCGCCGAGGCGATCCAGCAGATGTGGAAGGAAGTGTTGGGTGTGGAGGTCGGCCTTCAGACCCAGGAGTGGAAGGTCTATCTGGAGACCCTCAACACCGACCCACCGCAGATCTGGCGCCTGGGCTGGTGCCAGGATTACCCCCACGCCAGCAACTTCCTGAAGGATGTGTTCTACTCTACGTCTGATAACAACCACACCAAGTGGGGGAATCCGGAGTTCGACGCCCTGGTCGACCAGGCCATGCGGGAGACCGATGAGGCCAAGGCTCGCGAGCTCTACGCCAAGGCCGAGGAGATCCTGGTGGCCAAGGACGCGGCGATTATCCCGATTTACTGGTATACCCGCGTTGCGGTCACCAAACCGTATGTCAAGCGGACCTTCTCGGTCCTGGGCGGCCTGGAGCACATCGAGAAGTGGGATATCCAACGGTAATGCGGATGGCCCAGTTCGAGGAGGGCGGCCTCTCGGCCGCCCTCCTTATTTATTTTAGGAGTTACACCATTTACTTCCCCGTGAAGTCTTTTGGGTGCTAAGGCCACTTCACCCTATCCGATCAACTCTTGACAGGGGGATTTAGAGGATGGTCTTGCCCCCCTTCCTCGCCACGCCTATAGGGTGGAGGCCCGCTGAGAATCCTAAAGAGCTCTGAAATTCTGTGGGGCCGAGAGAGGTCGTTGAGGCTGTTCTCCCGATCCCGACAACTCTATCAGATCGAGTTGTCAAAAACCCAGAATGGGGATATAAAACAGAAGAAACTGGATTTCCATCGAACCGGCTTCTTCTCCTCTTTTTCAAGCACATCGGACAGGAATCGGATCCCGGAATAAGGAGTAGAGGAGGATGATCCGCTATATCGTGCGGCGGATGTTGTGGAACCTTCTGGTGCTGTGGGTGATCACCGTGATCACCTTCGGTCTCATGCACGCGGTCCCCGGGGGTCCTTTCGATCGGGAGAAACCCCTGCCCCCCGAGATCAAGGCCAATATTGAGGCCAAGTATCATCTGGATAAACCGGTGGTGGTCCAGTATCTTTACTATATGCGGGACCTCTTGGTTCCCCGTTACTTGCCGAAATTGCCGACCTCCTTGCAGGAAGACGCATTGATCCGATGGAAGATCGGCCCAGGCTATTTCCTCTGGATCAACCTTGGGCCTTCTTATTCCTCCCGTAGCCGTTCGGTCAATGACATCATCCGGCAGAACCTGCCGGTCTCCTTTGAGCTGGGGGTTTATGCCCTGCTGGTGGCCGTCGGCATTGGGATCCCCCTAGGCATCCTGGCTGCCCTCAACCAGAACACCTTCCTGGATTACTTTGGGATGAGCCTGGCAATCTTCGGGGTCTCCGTGCCGGTCATTGTCCTCGGGCCTATCCTGGTCTCCATCTTTGGAGTCTGGTTAAAATGGTTGCCGCCCACCGGATGGGGGAC
>NZ_JANWXB010000037.1 GCF_025055495.1 Thermoflexus sp.
CCCCCGTCGCCTTCCCGCCTCCGTTTTTTCCCCGTTGTGGTTGGGGGGTGGGCGGCCCCCCCCCCCACCCCCATCCCCTCCCGAATAGAACGCGGGCGCGCATCGCGCGCCCGACCTTTTATTTTAACGCAGATCATCTCACGCTGAGCCTCGGGGAAAGCCGATCGCACGATATGCAATCCGGGCGCTCCACCTATACAGGGCGAGCCCTCCCTTCCTGAGCTGCGGGTGGAAGGGCGATGAGGGGTTAATATCGTAACAGGGCAGCGACGCCCACTTCCTGCAATCGGGGATGGCCCTCCACGATCTCCACCTGTCCTCCGTTCTCCAGCACGGTGGCGATCAGCCAATCCACCGCGTCGGGCAACGGTTCGAAGGCCGCGCCACAGAACGGGCATGTCTCCCGCGATATGGCGGTGAGGAAACCGCAGCCCGTGCAGCGATAGGCTGGAGCGTGGAAGCCGTCCGCCACCAGCAACACCTGCACCCGTCCCTCCGCCGCCGCCCCCAGCGTGTCATCCAGGTTCATCACGCCATTGCCCCCTTTGGCCGCCGCGGTGATCGCCGCATCCACGAGGGCGAACTCCCGAGCCTGTTCCGTCTGCTGGAGGATCCGCAGGCTTGCCTCTTGAATCTCCCCCTCATCCGACATGCGGTCCCCCGGTATGGTCCCGGCGATGCGATCCCGCCAGGGGCGCGGCAGGAGTTCCCGGAACTCCACCACCGTGGGATCCGCGCCGCCGAGGAGCAGGTAGCGGGGCTGATGTCGCTCGCAGAAGGCCACCGTTAGCTCGGCGGCCTCTTTCAGATTGCGATAGGCGACCTCATCCTCATGCCGCTGGAGCTTCTCGGCGCCCCAGCCACCCTGCTTGTGCCGCTTGATCGGCTCCCCGCGCAGCTCCACGGTCTCCTGGAGCTCGCCCATCTGGTAGAACAGCAAACGGACGTGGGTCTTATCGACCAGCGCCACCAGGAAGCGCCCGTAGGCGTCCCACAGTTTGACCAGGGGGAACACATACGGCTTGCGGCCGACGAAGACGAGGTTCGGCGTGGGCACGGCCAGCGAGAACACGCGCCAGAACCCCTGGCTCTGAGAGGAGAAGATCGCCAGACCTCGTCCGGATCCGTCGTATTCCAGCTCGACAAAGCGTTGAACTGCCTCCACATCCGCTCGCGGGACCTGATCTTCCACGCGCCCCAGCAGATGTCGCAGGGTCAACCGGTAATGATCCTTGGTTTGATGACGAGGATCCACATTCAGGTAGAGGCTGAGAATGGGAGCATGGAGGCTTTCCAGCGCAGCCAGTTCCCGCAGATCTTGTTCGCTGAACATCGGCCACCTCCAAACCTGTGTTCTCCCGTGCCTAACGTAGGGATTTCAGGAGCGAAGGGAAGGCAGGTAAAGTCCCTCCCTGCCCGAGCCTCGAAGGTCCTCAGGAAGGAGGAGAAACATATCCTGGCCCATGTTCAGGGCCCGTGCCGCTGGCTGGGCCCGATGGGGGGAGGGTTTGAGGTGGTCAGGTGGGTAGCGGAGCTCCCTGTCCCATCACCTCCAACCCCCGGCAGGAAGCGAACGGCGTAATTCCCGTTCATTTCCATTTTAACCCTTTATGGAATTTACCAGCTGCCGAAAGCGCAGCGCATCCTCCCACATGGACACGTTATTGAACAGCACGAAGACCTCCCGGAACCCCTGACCGCGATCCCTGAGCTCCTCCAGGTCTGCATCCGTGTAGCGATACGCATATCCGGTCCGTCCGTGGAGACGGAAATAGGCGATTTCCCCGGTGACGGGGGGACGGATGAAGGGATCCACGGCGTGGATCAGGCCGTAGCGCTGGCAGATCCGTCGGATCACCTTGTCGGGCCAATCCCCCCGGGGCTCCCAGGCCACGCGAAAGGGGACCTCCCCCATCCGCTCCAGGAAGGCCTCGAGGTGGCGGAGGTGCTCCGGAGCCGGGGTAAAGGAGGCCGGGCATTGCAACAGCACCACGGCCGCCTTCAGGGCCTGCGCGGCCTCCACCGTGGCGGCCCATCCCCGCTCCACCACCGGGGTGGCCTGGAACAGGCCGGCCATCGGGCGTTCTTCCGGGGCCAGCGGGCGTCGGAGCCGGCGATAAGTCGGGCTGCTGGCGGGATGGGTGATCAACTGCCACGCCTTCATAGTGAAGACGAAATCGCGGCCGGCTTCCTCCCGCCAGCGTCGGAGGGTCTTCGGTTGGGGTGGGTCGTAGAACGTTTGCTGAACCTCCACCACCCGGAAGGTCTGGAAGTAAACGGATCGCGCTTTCGGGAATCCACAACAGCCGATATGCCACATCTCCCCCCTCACCTCCCTCGAAGCGCCCCCGGCACCGCGCGGCGGCCCATCCCTCGCCGGATCCAACGGGGCTATGGCGAATCTTCTGCTTTCATCACCCGGCCGCCTGCAGCGCGGATCAGGCGATCCCGGATGGCCAGGCCCAGCCCTCGTGTCCCGAAATCCCGGGCGAGGATCAGATCGGGCCCCCGCGCGTCCAGATCGCGCATCGCCGGATAGAGCCGTCGAGCCACCCCTTCCAGATCCCCCTCGGATCCCAGCACAGCGATCTCCACCGGCAGATCCGCCACGGCCGGCTGATCCTCTTCCGCGATCAGCATTCCTACCCGATAGCCTTCCTGAAGATACCGGATGGCCAGTTCGCGGAGCCGCAAGCGGAGCCATCCTCCTGACCCGATCAGGACCACCATCTCCGCCCGGGGGGCATAGTGTTTGGGCAACATCCCGGGAGCCGGCGCGGGGCCGGCCACGGAGCGATCGAACACCGCCACCGGCCCGAGGATCGCTTCCAGGGCCTCGCGGGGCAGCCCTCCTGGCCGCAGGATGGTGGGAACCGGACGGGTGAGATCGACGACGGTCGATTCCACTCCAATGGCGGTGGGCCCGGCATCCAGGATCAGGTCGATCCGACCAGCCAGGTCCTCCAGCACATGCTGGGCGGTGGTGGGACTGGTATGACCGAACCGGTTCGCGCTGGGCGCAGCGATCGGCACCCCCGCGGCCCGGATCAGGGCCAGGGCCACCGGATGGGCCGGCATCCGAAGGGCGACGGTGGGCAGACCGGCCGTGGCAAGATCCGGGACGATGGGTTGCTTGGGGAGGACCAGGGTGAGGGGACCTGGCCAGAAGCGCCGGGCGAGGGTCCATGCGGCCGGGGGGATTTCCCGGGCCAGCTGGGGGAGCGCCTCCAGGTCGACGATGTGCAGGATCACCGGGTCCGTGGCCGGCCGCCCCTTGGCTTCGAACAGGCGGGCGAGGGCGACCGGATTCAGGCCATCGGCGCCCAGCCCATAAACGGTCTCCGTTGGGAAGGCCACCAGCCCGCCCTGTCGCAGGATCTCCGCCGCCCGAGCGATGATCTCGGGATCCGGATGCTGGAGGTCCACCGATACCACTTCGGTCATTCGACCCTCCTGAGCGTTACGCTGTTTCCCCTCCTCTCGGGAGGCTTCGCGGGAAGAGCGGTGGGGCCTCGGTGCCCGGCCCGCCCACGGGGTCGCTGGAGGCCTCTGGCCCCCAACCCCCGAGACGCGAGGGGCCGCCTCTCCGCCGAACGGAAGCCCGTTCGGCGGATCCCCAATTCATAACGGCTCGAAGCAACCGGTCTGTTCCGCTTCGTTCGATCGGCTTTCATAGGGATTTTGAGAGGAACCCGAAGGAAGGGCAAAATGAGGATATGATGGTCCACCCTTTCCAGGACGGGGACCCATGCGGATTCGCGCAGTCACGGTTTTCATCCCATGGAACCTCCAGGAGGTGACGCGGGCGGGGGCTCTCGCTTCGGCGGCGCGCGAAACGCTCACGCGCGCCGGCTATGAGGTCCAGACCATGCGCCTGGCGCTGCCGCCGTCGGAGGCCTCGAAGGATGGAACGGATTTCCTTTGCCAGGCCCAGGAGTGGGAAGCCATAGCCCGGGAGGTCGGGTTTGATTACCTGAGCCTGGGCCCCCTGGGGCCGCTGGCCGTCGAGATCCCCCGGCTGTTCGCGGAGACCGAACGGATCTTTGCCTCAATGATGCTTACGGATGGAAACGCGGTGCGGACAGCGGCGTGGATCATTCGGGAAAACGCCACGGTTGCCCCGGATGGCTTCGCCAACCTCCGGTTCGCCGCGCTGGCGAGCGTGCCCCCGCTGGGCCCCTTCTTCCCGGCGGCGTATCACGATGGGGGGCCGATGGCCATCGCCCTGGCGACCGAGGCGGCGGATCTGGCCGTGGAAGCCGCTCGCGCTGCTCGGGATCCAGCAGCGGCCCTGACGATGTTGCAGGCTCAGGTGGAGGCGACCGGCCGGTATCTGGCGCATCTCCTCCGCCCGCTGGCCTCTCGGTTCTCCGCCCGCTTCGCGGGGATCGATTTCTCCCTGGCGCCCTTCCCGGAACCGGAGCGCAGCATTGGGACGGCCATCGAGCTGCTCAGCGGGGTTCCCTTCGGGAAGGCTGGAACCCTCGCGGCGGTGGCCGGGCTGGCCGCGGCGGTGCAGAGGGCGGATTTCCCACGGACGGGCTTCTGTGGGATCATGCTCCCGGTCCTCGAAGATGCGGTCCTAGCCCGGCGAGCGGCGGAACAGCAGCTCCGCGTGAATGACCTGCTGCTGTATTCAGCGGTGTGCGGAACCGGTCTGGATACCCTTCCCCTGCCTGGATCCGCTTCCGAGGAAGCGCTGGCGCGGGTGCTGGATGACCTGCGCGCGCT
>NZ_JANWXB010000011.1 GCF_025055495.1 Thermoflexus sp.
TGATTTGGGAGCGCTCCCAAATAATCTATAGCATAGAACGTCTATTCTGTCAAGGGCTCCCCTGGAGAGGTTCTGAATCCATTCAGGAATATCCTCCGGCATTCCTTGACAAGTAAGGCTGATCAAGATAAGATTAGGCTGTTGAGCGCGGGAGATTTGGTTCTTAGTTTCGGTTTTTAATTAAAAAATCATAATAGATGGAATCTACGGATTGCGGCACTCCTAGGGCTTGTCAAGGGGAACAGGACGTTTATTTTGGGAGCGCTCTCATAGGAGGAGGGAATGGGCTATACCTTAGAAGAGATCGCCCGACTGGCAGGGGTATCCCGATCCACGGTATCCCGGGTGATCAACCACCACCCGAGCGTGCGACCGGAGGTGCGGGAGCGGGTATGGCGGATCATTCGGGAGGTGGGATATCAACCGCACGCGGCCGCCCGTAACCTGGCCACCCGACGCAGCCGGATCGTGGGGGTGGTGATCCCTGAAGCGTTGCCCAAGTTCTTCAGCGATCCCTATTTCCCCGCTGTGTTGCGGGGGATCTCCGACGCGCTGACGGAGCGCAGCTATCATCTGATGCTCTCCCTGCTCTCCCCCCAGCAGGAGGAGGATTTCTACCAGCGGGCCCTCCGGGGCCGTCTGGTGGATGGGATCATCGTGATCTCCGCTCAGATCACTGACCCGCTGATCCGCCAGGCCTACCAGGAAGGCCTCCCGGTGATCAGCGTCGGCCGCTATCCCCAGGAGCCGGGGGTCAGCTATGTGGACGTGGATAACGTGGGAGGTGGGCGGATGGCGACGGATCACCTATTGCGCCTAGGCCGGCGCCGGATCGCCACCATCGCTGGCCCCCAGACCCGAGCCCCAGGCATCGATCGCTTGGAGGGCTATCGCGCCGCCCTTCGGGCGTGGGGGATCGACCCGCCCCCCGAATGGATCGCGGAGGGCGATTTCACGGAGATCGGAGGCTACGTGGCGATGCGCCGTCTGCTGTCCGCCCGCCCCGACGCGGTGTTCGCCGCCAGCGATCTGATGGCCGTGGGCGCCATGAAGGCCATCCGGGAGGCCGGCCTGCGGATCCCCGAGGATATCGCCATCGTGGGCTATGACGACGTGGAGCTGGCCCGGTTCACCGATCCGCCCCTGACCACCGTGCGCCAGCCGATCTATGAGCTGGGCCGCATCGCCGTCCGGCTGCTCCTGAGCCAGCTGGAGGAGGGCGCTCGAGAGCCCCAACAGGTGGTTTTGCCCACCGAGCTGGTGATCCGTGCTTCCTGTGGAGCGCTGCAGGAGCGGGGCGCGCTCGAGCCCCGCGGCGCGTCCCTTTCGGGATGGGATTGAGCCATGTAAGCCAACCCGGGCAGCGCCCCAGCCCATGACTTCCACACAGCCTTCAGCCCATTCGTCCGGAGGCGAATATGGCTTCGATCGCGCTGGAAATCCCGCGTGGTGCGTGGCGTCGCCCTATCGGCCTGCCGCTGGAGAATCCCGGCCGCTCTCTCCCGGAGCCCCACGTCAGCATCGATGACGGTTACTGGCAGGGTGTTCCGTTAGGGGGAATCGGGGCCGGGACCATCGGCCGGACCTATCGAGGGGATTTCGCCCGCTGGCATCTGGACCCTGGTCGTCACCGCTACGAGCCGCTGCCGGCGTGCATGTTTTCGATCTTCGTGGAAGATCAGAGCGGGCGCCTATCCCAGGCCCTATGGACGGAGGCGCCGTCCCGGGAGCTGGCCGCATGGCCATGGCGGTATCCGGTCGGTGCCGGCTTCTACGCCGCCCTCTATCCTCGTTCCTGGTTTGTTTATGAGTGGGAACGTCTCCCGGTGCGCCTGGCAGTGGAGCAGTTCTCCCCGGTGATCCCCCACAACTATCGGGAGAGCAGCTACCCGGTGGCGGTGTTTTTATGGTTCATCGAGAACCCCACCTCTGAACCTCTCCGAGTGGGGATTCTGTTCACCTGGCAGAATCTCCTCGGATTCGGATGGGATCACCGGGTTCCAGGCGGAGGGATCCATCGTTCCCGGGCGGAAGCGCTCGCCAGCGGCCGGATGATCGGGGTGGAGATGATGGGCGGGGAAGGGCCGGCGCAGGAGCCCTGGGATGGGTCCTGGGCCCTGGCCGCGCTGGAGGTGCCCGGCGTGGAGGTCACCTATCGAACCTGGTTTCCCGCAGAGGGCGATGGGGCGGAGATCTGGGAGGATTTCGCCGCGGACGGCCGTCTCGAGAGCGATGCCGGAGCGATCTCCCCTCCCGAAGGCGAGCGGGCCGGGGCGGGGCTGGCCGCCACCTTCCGGCTGGCGCCGGGCGAGAAACGCGTGGTGCCCATGGCCCTGGCCTGGGATCTGCCGATCGTGGAGTTCGGAGCGGGAGATCGCTGGTATCGTCGCCACACGGTTTTCTTTGGGCGTTCGGGCCGAAATGCCTGGGAGATCGTCCGGGAGGCTCTGGAGCGATACCCGGCTTGGCGGGAGGGGATCCAGGCCTGGCAACGACCCATCCTGTCGGATCCCACGGTCCCGGATTGGTATCTGACGGCCCTGTTCAACGAACTGTATTTCATCGCCGACGGGGCGACGGCGTGGGTGGTGGATCCGGCGGATCCGGAGGGGATCGGCCGTTTCGCCCAGATCGAGTGCTATGATTATCCATTCTACGAGACCCTGGATGTCCGCTTCTACGGCTCGTTCCCGCTGTTGATGCTCTGGCCGGAGCTGGAGAAAGCAGTGATGCGGGATTTCATCGCCACCGTTCCCCAGGCGGATCTGACGCTGAGAACCATCGAAGCGAACGGGGGCCAGGCGCCCCGCAAGCTCCCCGGCGCGTTGCCCCACGATCTGGGATCTCCGCTGGAGGCCCCGTGGCGTATGCCGAACGCTTATCGTTTCCAGGATCCGAACATCTGGAAGGACTTGAACAGCAAATTTGTCCTGCTGCTCTATCGGGATTATGTGTTCACCGGCGATCGAGAGCTGGTGGAGTCCGGGTGGCCGGCCGTTCGGATGGCGCTGGAATACCTGAAGCTCTTCGACCGGGATGCGGACGGGTTGCCGGAGAACGAGGGGCTTCCGGATCAAACGTATGACACCTGGCCGATGCGAGGGCCTAGCGCTTACTGCGGCGGCCTCTGGCTGGCGGCGCTGGAGGCTGCCATCCGGATGGCGGATCTGGTCGGAGATCCCGAGGCCCGATCGCGATATGAGGACTGGCTTCGACGGGCCCGCGAATCCTTCGAGGCGCTGCTCTGGAACGGCCAGTATTACCGGTATGATGCGCTCAGCCCGCATCGGGACAGCATCATGGCGGATCAGCTCGCGGGCCAGTGGTATGCCGATCTCACCGGGCTTCCCCCTATCGTCCCGGAGCCGCACATCCTGCAGGCGTTCCGAACGATCTACGATTACAACGTCCGTCGCTTTGCGGAGGGCCGGAGGGGGGCGGTGAACGGAATGCGGCCCGATGGGACCGTGGACCGCTGCAGCAATCAGTCCGCCGAGGTATGGGTGGGGGTGACCTACGCGCTGGCCTCAGCGATGCTGGCGCGGGGGATGGAGGAGGAAGCGTGGCGAACGGCTTGGGGCGCGTATCATGTGACCTATGAGGAGAAAGGCTACTGGTTCCGCACCCCGGAGGCGTGGGATGAGCGCGGCGACTTCCGGGCCAGCATGTATCTGCGCCCCGGCGCCATCTGGGCCATCGAATGGGTTCGACGTCGATGAGACGCCAAGCTTGTCGGAAGGATGGCGTTCGCTCTGCTCCTGGATGGACAGGAGACCCCACTGCCAGCTGGCTGGGTGGTCTCTCTGAATCGTGGCGGTGAAGCCAGGGCTTTGGGAGAGCTCATGGCTCCCCGCTCTCATCCCCTTTCCCCTCGCTCCCGCACGGAGAGAGAGGAAATCGATTTTTTTCTTGGGGTGCGGTCCGCCCTCGGCGGGCCGCACCCCAAGAAAATCCCGCGGGAGAAACGAGCACTACTATTCAGGCTAAATGGATGCGCATGCGTGCGCCATTTGTGTGATAACCAAGGGCCTTGCACGGGCGGCGAGGGTGAGCCATACTACGGTCTCCCGGGCGTTGCGCGATAGCGGGGAGATCATCCCGGAGATTCAGGCTTGAATCTGGGCGATCGCCGAATTCCTGGACCATCGGCCCAACTTGGCGCCCTAGGTTCCACAAGGCCACCTCGCCCTGATTCTCAACGTGGTGGTCATTCCCTCAGTAACTTCTTCCACACACGGAGGTAAGGCGGAGGATCGGTTGGATGGCGCAGGCCCCATGGGTATGGTCTCCTCCGAAAGCTCCTGGGCATCCCCACCATCGATGTGACCCACGACCGGGTAAGGGCTGTGGCCCTGCCCGACCGCATCGGGGGATGGATCGAGGGTGGCGGCTCCGGGTGATCCCCCTCGAGATCTACCGGCGGCCCCGGAATACCTTCGTGGCCACCTTCATTGGAAGCCCACCAATGAATCTGCTTCGCTGCCGCTTCCGATCCGCAGAAGCCGTGCTGGCGCTGGAGGACGGACAGATCATCGCCCCGGGCGAACGGCGAGAGGCATTGCGCCGGGCCTTCCGCGACGGCGAGCGGCTCTGGCTGGGCGTCCGCCCCGAGCATCTCGCTCTGGCTGAAGGGCCCGGCCCCGCCCATCTTGCCGCCCGTGTCTACGCCGTCGAGCCCCTGGGAGTCGAGACGCTGGTGACCGTCCAGACGGATACGGACCGGATCTCCTTGCGCCTGTCGGTCGACGAACCTCCAGTCCTGCGGGAGCAGGTCTGGGTGCGGATTCCCGTCGAAAGGGCGCTGTTTTTCCGGGAGAGCGGCGAACTGGCGCTGTGAGGGGGAATCCCATGCATCTTTTGCTCCACTGGGAAGGCCGGTTCACGCCGGCGGACAAGGCCGCTTCGGACTATGTCCTCCTCTCCTTTGAGGTCCCTCCAGGCCTCGCCCGCCTGGAGGTTCGTTATCGCTTCGAGGGGCAGGGACACCCCGATAGCCCCTGCGTCATCGACCTGGGGCTGTTCGACCCACGGGGAACGGATTTCCTCCGGGCGGAGGGTTTTCGGGGATGGAGCGGGAGCGCCCGGTCGGAGGCGATCCTTACGCCCCGGGCGGCGACGCCAGGTTACCTGCCAGGCCCGATCCTCCCAGGCCGTTGGCACGTGATCCTGGGCCTCTACCGGATCGCGCCGCAGGGATGCCCCTGCGCCGTGATCGTGCAGGGTTCAGAGGAGGAGGGAACGCTGCCCCATCCACCGCCTCCGGAAACCCGTGGAGAGGTGGAGTATTCCAGGGGCGGGGAAGCCCGGTGGTGGCGGGGGGATCTTCAGAGCCACAGCCATCACAGCGATGCGCCGGGGTCCCTGGAGGACCTGGTGGCGGCCGCCCGGCAGCGGGGCCTGGACTTCCTGGCGGTGACGGAACACAATACGGTGAGCCATTTCCCCTATCTCCAGGCCTGGAGCGGCCCGGATCTCCTCCTGATCCCCGGGGAGGAGGTGACCACCTACTACGGCCACCTGAACGTCTGGGGGCTTTCCCGCTGGCTGGATTTCCGGTGCCGGACGGCCGAACAGATGCGAGCGGTGATCGAGGCCGCCCACGCCATGGGCGCCCTGGTTTCCATCAACCATCCCAAGACCGATGGGCCGCCGTGGGAATACCCTGCGGACCTCCCGGTGGATGCGGTGGAGGCGTGGCAGGGGCCATGGCCGTTGCGGAATCATGAATCGCTGGCCTTCTGGGATCGGTTGTTGCGGGCCGGGCGCCGCGTGACCGCCGTCGGCGGAAGCGATAAGCATCAGGACCGGCCCGGCGAGGGCACGCCCTTTTATCAGGTCGGCCATCCGACTACGTGGGTCTATGCGGAGGCGCGAACGATCCCTGCGATCCTCTCGGCCATCCGGGCGGGCCGGGTGGCGATCACCGCCGATGTGGACGCGCCGTGGATCGAGTTGATGGCGGAGCAGAGGGATCAATCCTGGGGGATCGGCGATGAGGCGCTGCCCGGCCCGGTCCGCATCCGGTGCAGGGTGCTCGAAGGGAAGGGCCTGCATCTGCGGCTCATGACCCGGTTCGGCGAGCTGGCCTTTCTCCCCATCGATCGCTCGCCCTTCGAATGGACGGCAGAGCTTGACCTGGAAACGCACGGATACATCCGGGCGGAGCTTCGGGGGGTGCGCCATTTCCTGGGGGAGAAGCCGGAGGATTTGCCGATGGTTGCGATGACCAACCCCATCTGGGGGCGGGCTGTCCACGAATGGGGGCACGAATCCACGAATGGGATGGCGATATGAACAAAGCCCAGGCGAAGTTCCAGCCTTCCTTCCTCCTATCCGCTTCATCAGACCGGAGGCATCGATGACCCTTGAGGCCTTCATCGTCACCCACACCCACTGGGATCGCGAGTGGTATCGTCCTTTCCAGGCCTTCCGCTATCGCCTGGTCCAGCTTATGGAGCAGGTCCTGGAGACCATTGAGGGGGATCCCGCCTTCGCCGGGTTCCTGCTGGATGGCCAGTCGGTGATCCTGGAAGACGTGCTGGCCATCCGTCCGGATCTGGAGCCCCGGATCCGAAAGGCGGTGGCGGAAGGGCGGCTGTGGATCGGCCCCTGGTATATCCTGCCCGACGAGTTCCTGGTGAGCGGCGAGGCGCTCCTCCGCAACCTCCTCCTCGGGATCCGGATCGCCCGGCGGTTCGGGGGCTGGATGCCCATCGGCTACACGCCGGATCCCTTCGGCCACGTGGGACAGCTGCCGCAGATCCTGAGGGGGTTCGGGATCGAGGCGGCGGTCTTCCAGCGCGGCCTCGACGATCAACCGACCCTGCTCCAGTGGGAGGCGCCGGACGGAACGCGGGTGTTGACGGTGTATCTGCGGGACGGCTACGGCAATGCGGCATGGGTCCCCGAGGACGCGGAGGCGCTGGCGGTGTATCTGAAGGCCCAGGCCCTCTCCCTGGCGCCGCACACCCCGGTTCCCATGGTGTTGCTGATGAACGGGACCGACCACCTGTTCCCCCATCCCCAGCTTTCGCGCTGGCTCCAGGTTGCTCAGGGAAATCTGCCGGATTTGCGCCTGCGGCATGCTTCCCTGGAGGACTACGTCCGCGCGGTGCGGTCTGCCCTGGGGGAGAACCGGGAGAACCTGCCGGTGGTCCGCGGGGAATTGCGCTCCAGCAAGCGCCATCCGGTTCTCCCCGGCGTGCTTTCAGCCCGGATGTGGATCAAGCAGCGCAACGCCGCTGCGCAGACCTGGCTGGAGTGCTACGCGGAGCCGCTGACGGCCTTCGCGTATGGGATCTGCGGCCTGGACCGGCGCCCCTTCCTTTTCGAGGCCTGGCGGCTCCTCCTCCAGAACCATTTCCACGACTCGATCTGCGGCACCGGCGTGGATGAGGCCCACGAGGACATGAAGCCGCGCTTCGACCATGCGGAGCAGATCGCCCGGCTGGTGAGCCGCGAGGCGCTGGAGCGTCTCCTGCAGCCAGAGGCGGCGGAGGCGCCCCCGAGGTGGCTGGCTTCGGATCCCGCCTCTCTGGAGCAGACCCTCCTGGTCTATACCCCCGTTCCCGGGCCGAGCCGGGATCCGGTCGAAGTGACGCTCCCCGCGCTTCCCCCGGGATTGACCTATCGCCTGCTGGACGAGGAGGGGCGGGAGATCCCGCTCTTCGAGGTCGAGCCGGGAGTCGGGGACCGGGCGCAGTGGACCGTGAACCCGGAGGAATGGCCTGCGTTCCTCCAGCGGATGCTGTGGATTCACATCGGCCGCTATGCGGCGAAGCGGGTGTGGGTGGACCTGGAGGAACGGCGGATCTGGGCGGAGTGGGCGGATGCTTCGGCCGATATGGATCATTCGATGATCTCGGCGATCGTGCGGGTCGGCCGCCGGCTGCAGGAGATCCACCCGGCGATCTCCGCCCCCTGGACGGTCTCGGCCGCGATGGGAGGCGCCTCACGCTGGGCCTTCCGGGCCCCGGAGCATCGAGGAGTGGGCGTTCACGCGTATCGGCTGCAGATTCTCCCGGGGGAACCCTGGCGGATCCGCCCGCAGGTCCTGGGGGAGCCAGCCGTAGAGAACGAGTTCTTCCGGCTTACAGTGGATCCCCGGGATGGGACGTTCCAGCTGGAGGATCGGCGGACCGGCCGGCGCTGGGCCGGCCTGAACCGGCTGGAGGACGAGGGCGACGCGGGGGATGTTTACAACCATGAGCCTCCTCGGGAAGACCGGCGGATCGATCGGCCGGCGGAGCTGCCCCAGGTGCGAGCCTGGGCGGAGGAGCCCTTTGGGCAGTGCCTGGAAGTGGTGCTCCGCTACGAGATCCCGGCCGGGCTGCACCCGGATCGCAAAGGCCGCTCGGAGGAAAGGGTCTCGCTGCCCGTTACCGTGCGAGCTTGGCTTCGGCCCGGGGTTCCCCGGGTGGACATCGAAACGGCGGTGGAGAACGCGGCGATGGATCATCGCCTGCGCGTGGTTTTCCCGACCGGCCTCCGGACGGAGACCTGGGTCACGGAGGGCGCGTTCGACTGGGTCACCCGCCCGGTCGGCCTTCCGACCGTCCCGGACGAGACGTGGATCGAACAGCCGGTCCCCACGGCCCCGCAGCAGGGGTTTGCCTTCGTCGAAGATCCGACCGGCGGCTTCCTGGTGGCCAGCGCGGGCCTTCCGGAGGTCGAAGCTCGCCGGGATGCGGAAGGCAAGGTGGAACTGATCCTGACGCTGCTGCGGTGCGTGGGTTGGCTGTCGCGGGACGATCTGCGGGCCCGACGGGGGCATGCCGGGCCGCCGCAGCCCACGCCCTCGGCCCAGATGATCGGGCGGTGGACCTTCCGCTACAGCCTGATCCCCTTCACGGAGCGCGACGAGGCAATCCGGGAGGCCCATCGATTCCTGGCGCCGCCGCTGGCGGTCGCCGGGCGGGGGAAGCCGGTCGAGCGGCCGTTCATCGAGGTGGAGCCGGCCGCCTTCGTGCTGACGGCGGTGAAGGCCCCGGAGGAAGGGGAGGGGTGGATCCTCCGCGGCTACAATGCCTCCGAACAACCGATCGAAGTTCGCCTGACGTTCTGGCGCCCGATCCGGGCGGCCTGGCAGGCGGACCTGATGGAGGTTCCCCAGGAGCCCCTCTCGCCGGACGGCTCCCGGTTAATCATCCCAGTTCGGCCGAAAGAGATCCTCACGGTGCGGTTGATCCTGGAGTAGTGCTTTGTCCGTCTTTGATGAGGGGCGAGGGTGGGACTGGAGGCCAAGCGCCTCCAGTCTCGCCCCCCCAAAGATTTTTGGGGGAGAGGCCATCCTCAGGCCGGCTCTGGTTTGCTCCATCCCCACTTCATAACTGGTCAAAGCATCGATGACCGTCACCTTCAAGGCGACTGTCTACTGTCCTACACCAGCTGCACCGTCAGATGGTCACGGGCTTTTTCCCGATCCCGCCGCCACAGCACCGGCAGCCGGGAACCCCGCACCCGCACATCGGCGGCCAGGTCCAGGATGGCGCGCACGGGGCTCGTGCCCCGGGGGCCTTGACCAGCAGGTGCATCCACTTGCACCCTCTGACCATCGTGCCTCTGGCTTCCTTGTAGTCCCAACTGGGAGTCGCCTCACCTCCCCCTTATTGTGACAGAGTTCACACTGATTCGCTGATAAAAATTACTACAATCAGGGTTATCATTTTTTTAAGGTAGAAACTGAAGCGAAGGCGCTCCTTCTTGTCCTCGTTCATGGCAATCGGGCACAGATAAATTAAAGCCCTTGTCGCTTCCATTACGCCCCATCGCTGTCACAAGCTGGCCCGTTACTCTAAACTTCTGGGAGCGGTATATGCGGGTCTATGCGCGGCAGCCGGTGAACCTGACCCAGATTCGGATTCCGCGGGGCCAGGTGTTTCTCATCCCGGACCGCTGTAAAGGCTGCCAGATGTGTGTGGAGTTCTGCCCCCAGCAGGTCCTCCGCATGTCCCACGAGATGAACGCTCGAGGTTACCACTATCCAGAAATCGCGCCCGGGAAAGAGAACGCCTGCGTCCACTGCGAATTCTGCATGATGGTTTGCCCCGAGTTCGCCATCTTCACCATCGAGGTGGATTCCGCATGAAAGGCCGGGGGGTGTTGACGGGCGTGCATTTCATGCACGGCGACCACGCCTGCGCGGAAGGGGCGATCGCGGCGGGCTGCCGGTTCTTCGCCGGATACCCCATCACCCCTTCCACCGAGATCGCGGAGCGGATCGCCCAGCGCTTTCCGGAGGTCGGAGGGGTGTTCATTCAAATGGAGGATGAGATCGCCAGCATCGTGGCGGTGATCGGGGCTTCGGCGGCGGGCGTCCGGGCGATGACCGCAACCTCCGGCCCGGGCTTCAGCCTGATGATGGAGAGCGTGGGCCTGGCGGTCATGATGGAGATCCCGTGTGTGATCGTGGATGTCCAGCGCGGTTCCCCCTCCACCGGCCTTCCCACCCTCCCCGGCCAGGGGGACGTCATGCAGGCCCGCTGGGGCTCCCACGGGGATTACGAGATCGCTGCCTATGCCCCCTGGTCTCCTCAGGAGATGTTCGATCTCACCATCCTGGCCTTCAATGTGGCCGACCGCTTCCGCATCCCGGTAATGGTCATGGCCGATGAGGTGGTCGGCCACATGGTCGAACGGGTGGTGATCCCACCGGAGGACCAGATCCCTCGCTGGGAGCGCAAACGTCCTCGCTACCCGGCTGGCAACGGCTTCAAGCCTTTCCTGGTGGAGGATGAGGATCTGGTCCCCCCCATCGTGCACGCCGGGGAAGGCTATCGGGTGCACTTCACCGGCCTGACCCACGACGAGCGGGGCTACCCGGATATGTCCGCGGAGGCCCATCACCGCTTGGTCACCCGGTTGGTGGAAAAGGTGCGGCGGAACGCTTCGCAGATGATCCGCTACGACACCTATGCGCTCGATGACGCGAAGATCGCGGTGATCTCTTACGGATGCACCGCCCGCTCGGCCCGCCGGGCCGTGGCCGACGCCCGCCGGATGGGGATCCCGGCCGGGTTGTTGCGGCTGATCTCCCTCTGGCCGTTCCCCGTGGATGTGGTGCGGGAGCTGGCCCGACAGGTGGACGTTTTCATCGTCGCCGAGATGAACCTGGGCCAGATGATCTGCGAAGTCGAGCGGCACGTCTGCCAGCCGGTGAAGGGGGTTTTCCACGCGGGCGGGGCGATGATCCCGCCGGACCCCATTCTGCAGGCCATCCGGGAGGTGGCGTTCCATGGCACACGCGTTGGTGGCGGAAAAGCATCCGCTGGATGATCTGATCCGTCGGGATCGGATGCCGCACATCTGGTGCCCGGGATGCGGCATCGGGATCGTGATGCGTTGTTACGCTCAGGCCATCCTGGAGTCGGGCATCCCGGTGGAGCGCCATGTCGTGGTCTCCGGCATCGGCTGCACGGCCCGTGTGCCGGGCTATATGAACCTGGACTCTTATCACGCCACCCACGGGCGTCCGGTCCCCTTCGCCATCGGCCTGAAGCTGGCGAAGCCGGAACTCATGGTGACGGTGTTCAGTGGGGATGGGGATCTGGCGGCGATCGGGGGCAACCATCTGATCCACGCCGCTCGGCGCAATGTGGACATCAAGATCATCTGCATCAATAACTTCAACTACGGCATGACCGGCGGGCAGGTCGGCCCCACCACGCCGCTGGGGGCCAAGACCACCACCACGCCCTATGGGAATCCGGAGCATCCGTTTAACCTCCCCTATCTCATGGCGGCCGCGGGGGCGGTTTTCGTATCCCGATGGACGGCCCTCCATGTCCGCCAGATCAAAGAAGACATCCTGTATTCCTTCCGGAAGCCAGGGTTTACTTTCGTTGAGGTGTTGGCCCCTTGCCCCGTGGGCTTCGGGCGGCCGAATGACATTGAGGATGGGGTGGAGGAGATGCGGATCTACCGGCGTCGCAGCCGCCTGGTCTACCGGGTGCCCGATGAGATGCCATGGGAGGCGCTGGAGGTGGATCTCCGGGAGGAGCGCCCCATCTACGTGGGGCGGTTCGTGGATCGGGAGCGGGAGGTCTTCCAGCCGGTGCGGCTGCGCTCATAAGCGAAAGAGCCACAAAGGGCACGAAGGACACGGGATTTTAATCCAGCAACGGGGTCGCTTCGCCCGTTCGGAATTCGCGCCAGTGGGCTCGGACTCAGGAGGATGGAATGCGAAAGGAGATCCGGATCGCAGGCTTCGGGGGGCAGGGCGTCGTACTGGCCGGGTATATCCTCGGCAAGGCCTTCGCCGTTTACGAAGGCCTGGAGGCCGTGATGACTCAATCCTACGGCCCGGAGGCGCGGGGTGGCTCCTCCAGCTCCAACGTCGTGGTCTCCGACGAACCCATCGATTACCCCTTCGTCCTCGAGCCGGACGTTCTCGTCCTCCTCTCCCAGGAGGCCTACACCCGGTTCCGCCCCACGGCCAAGCCGGATGCCCTGGTCATCATCGAGGAGGACCTGGTCCATCCGTGGCCGGAGGATCGGCCGCTCCGGATCCCGGCCACCCGCCTGGCGGAGGAGCTGGGACGACGGATCGTCGCCAATATGGTGGTCCTGGGGTTCCTGACGGCGGTCTCCGGGCTGGTGAAGCGGGAGTCCGTGGAGAAGGCGATCGAAACCACGCTGGCCCCCCGGCTGGTGCCGCTCAACCTGAAAGCCTTTGCGACCGGCTATGAATATGCGGGAACCCTGACAGCGGTCTCGCCCTCGGCGGGCTTTCTTAAGCGGTAACGGTCCCCGGCGGGGCCCTCCGGCACTGGACTCGTTGTGGAATGAGTGGAGGGCCTTTGGGGCAGGGAGGGGGATTCGAAGATTGGGCAAGTGGGACGGCGTGCCGTGCCCGCATGGAACCCCGGGCCTATTTCCACAGAGGAGTTGTGGCGATGAGCGATTCGGTCCTCATCATCGGCGGAGGGATCGCAGGAATTCAGGCGGCGCTCGATCTGGCCAACGCCGGCGCGCGGGTGGTGCTGGTGGAGCGGGAGCCGACCATTGGCGGGAAGATGGCCGTCCTGGATAAAAACTTCCCGACGCTGGACTGCTCCATCTGCATCGAGGCGCCCAAGATGTCCGAGGTCGGCCTCCACCCGAACATCGAGGTGCTCACCCTGGCGGAGGTGGAACGGGTGGAGGGGCACGCGGGGGACTTCCAGGTGACGATCCGCCAGCGGGCCCGCTTTGTGACCGACCAGTGCACCCGCTGTGGGGAATGTGTGAGCGTCTGTCCGGTGGTCCTCCCCAACGAGTTCGACGCCGGGATGGCGGCCCGCAAGGCCATTTACACCCCGATCCCTCAGTCCGTGCCCGGCGCCTATGTCATCGACGTTGCGCACTGTCTGAACGATCCGCCTCATTACCTTCCGTGTCACCGATGCGTTCAGGTCTGCCAGCCGGGGGCCATCGATTTCCTCATGCCTCCGGAGCGGCGCCTGACCCGCCGCGTGGGTTCCATCATCGTGGCCGTGGGCTATGAGAGCATCGACCCGCGCCTGTTGCGGGAATTCGGATATGGAACGCATCCGGACATCCTGACCGCGCTGGAGTTCGAACGCCTGCTCACTTCGGCCGGCCCCACGGGCGGCGAGATCCTGCGGCCCTCCAACGGTCAGCATCCCCATAACATCCTGTTCGTCCTGTGCGTGGGCTCCCGGGACCGTCGCTTCTTCCGGCATTGTTCCCGCATCTGCTGCATGTATTCCATCAAGCACGCCTACCAAGCTATCGACCACGGCGTCCCGCATGTGACGGTCCTCTATATGGATATCCGGGCCTACGGGAAGGGATTCGATGGCTTCTGGGCCCGGACCCTGGAGGCGGGCGCGCGGTTTGTGCGGGGCCGTCCGGCCCGCATCGGGCCCAACGGAGATGGGCGGATCCGGGTGGTCTATGAGGACACCGAGTGCGGCGTCCGGGTTTCCGAAGATTACGATATGGTGGTCCTGGCCACCGCCGTCTCCCCCCCAGATGGCCTGGCGGAACTGGCCCGGCGGCTGGGGATTGAGCTCGATGAGGATGGCTTCATCCGGGCGCTGGAGAGCGAGGGCGGCCTGGTGCGGACCACCCGGCCGGGGATTTACGCGGCGGGTTGCGTGACCGGGCCGAAGGACATCCCGGACAGCGTCTCGGAGGGAAGCGGCGCGGCCGCCCTGGCGCTGGGGCATCTGACCCGCCGCCACTGGCCGGAACCCCTGAAGGTCGAGCCGATCCAGGATATCGAGACGCCGCGGGTGGGCGTGTTCGTCTGCCACTGCGGCAGCAACATCGCCGGCGTGGTGGACGTGCAGCGGGTCGTGGAGTTCGCGAGGACATTGCCCGATGTGGTTTACGCCACCCATCAGATGTTCTCCTGCGCGGGGAACACTCAGAAGGAGATCGAAGAGGCGATCCGGCGGGAGCGGATCAACCGGGTGGTGGTGGCGGCATGCTCACCCCGCACCCATGAGGTGATCTTCCGGGGGGCGCTCGAGCGGGCCGGTCTCAATCCGTATCTGTTGGAAATGGCCAACATCCGCAACCTGGACTCGTGGGTGCATAAGGCTGATAAAGAGGCAGCCACCATCAAGGCGATGGACATGGTCTGGATGGCTGTGGAGAAGGCCCGGCGCCTGACGCCGGCGGAGCCTTCGCATCTCCCCCTGACCCAGCGGGCGCTGGTGATCGGCGGCGGGATCGCCGGGATGACGGCGGCGACCGCTCTGGCCCGCCAGGGCTTTGAGACCCATCTGGTGGAGCGCAGCCACGAGCTGGGCGGGCTGCTGAACCGCTTGGATGAGCTCTCGCCCTCCGGCCTGAGGGCCCGGGAGCTGGTGGAGGCCAAAAAGCGGGAGTTGCTTCAGAGCGGCGTCCGGGTGCACCTGGGGAAGCAGATCGAAACCATCGGCGGCGTGGTGGGGAATTTCCATGCGCGCCTCAGCGATGGCACGACCTTGCAGGTAGGGGCCGTGGTGATGGCCACCGGGGCGGAGCCTTATACGCCCACCGAGCTCGGTTATGGCTCCGATCCCCGGGTGATCACCAATCTCGAGCTGGAGGATCTCCTTCGGCGCGGGACGGTGGAGGCGGAGCGGATCACCTTTGTGGGCTGCGTGGGCTCCCGGCAGGGGAATATGGGGTGCTCCCGCTATTGCTGCGCCTCCATGATCGGCCAGGCCCTGCGCTTGCGGCGCATGGGCAAGAAGGTGCGGGTGCTCTATCGGGAGATCCGCACCTACAGCCGCAACGCCGAGGAGCTTTACGAGCAGGCGATGCGGGAGGGCGTCCAGTTCTTCCGCTATGACCCGGATCGGCCGCCTCAGGAGGCCATCACCTTCGAGGACGGTCATTTGATCTTCTATGATCATCTCCTGCAAACCTATCTCCGCCTTCCGACGGATCTTCTGGTCCTCGTGATCGGCCTGCGGCCGTCCGCGGATGGCCTGGCCGAGCAGCTCCGGCTCTCCCGCAGCGAAGATGGCTTCCTGATGGAGTTGCATCCCAAGCTGGGGCCGGCGGAGACCGCAGTCCAGGGCATTTACCTGGCGGGCACGGCGCAAGGTCCTAAGGATGTCCGGGAGGCCATCGCGCAGGGGCTGGCAGCGGCTGCCAAAGCTGGCGCCCTGCTCGCCCGGGGCGTGATCGAGAAGGAGCCGCTGACCGCCCGGGTGGATCTGGAGAAGTGCATCGGGTGCATGCGGTGTGTGAAGGTCTGCCCCTTCAACGCTATTGAGGCCACCGGGCCGGTCAAGGTGGGGAAGGTGCGGATCCTGGAAGCCGCGTGCATGGGTTGCGGCACTTGCGCCGCCGAGTGCCCGGCGGACGCCATCACCATGCCTTTCTTCACCAAGGAGCAGATCCTGGCTCAGATCGATGCGGCCCTGGCCGAGCGGCCCGAGGAGAAGTGCATTGTCTTTACCTGCAACTGGTGCTCCTACGCCGGAGCGGATCTGGCTGGGATCGAGAAGCGGCAGTATCCGCCTTCCTCCCGGATCATCCGGACGATGTGTTCTGGCCGGTTCGAGGAGGACTTCATCGCCCGCGCCTTTGAGAGGGGAGCGGGCGCTGTCCTGGTCACCGGTTGCCGGCTGACGGAGACCGGATCGGATTGCCATTACAACTACGCCAACCGCCAGACATGGAAGCGGTTCCAGTACTGGCAGCGGAAGTTCACGCGGATGGGAATCGAGCCGGAGCGGCTGCAGTTGCGGTGGATCTCGGCGGCGGAGGGCAAGGAGTTCGCGGAGAAGCTGAAAGAGATGGATGAGGTCGTGCGCCGCTATGTTCGCAAGCTGCGTGGGGAAGTGGTCCCGGCTCCGGAGCGAGCCGCTCAGCCTGCTGAAACAGTGGGAGGCGAGTGATGCAAGCGCTGATGGTCCTCACCCCGGATGAAGCCCTGTGGGAACGCCTGTTCCAGGAGACGCAGGGGGCGATGGCCCTCTGCTATCAGTGCGGGGTCTGCACCGCCGCCTGCCCATGGGGGCTCGTTCGCCATGAGCCGTTTTCGGTGCGGACCATGATGCGGCGGGTCCAGGTCGGGGTGCTGAATGGCGATGAGAGCCTCTGGCTGTGCGCCGCCTGCGCCCAATGCGAGGTCCTGTGCCCTCGTGGCGTCCCGGTCGCTGAGATCTTTCAAAGCCTTCGCGAATACGCCTGGGAACAGCGCCGCGTCCCCAAGGGCCTGCCCTCCGTGCTCTGGTCAGTTTACTGGAACAACAACCCCTGGTTCCAGCCGCCCTCCTACCGGATCCGATGGGCTCGCGATCTGGAGGTCCCCCGGTTCGATCCGGAGCAACACGAGATCCTCTATTACGTGGGCTGCACTTCGTCTTACGATCGACGGGCCCAGAAGGTCGCCCGGTCCATTGTGCAGCTCCTCCGCGCGGCTGGCGTCCAGTTCGGCACGCTGGGGAACGATGAACCCTGCTGTGGGGAGGCGGTGAAGAGCCTCGGGCATCGTCCCTATTTTTATGAGATCGCCCAGAACAACGCGAAGCGGTTTGCAGATGCGGGGGTGAAGGAGCTGATCACCACTTCGCCTCACTGTTATGAGGTGTTCCAGAACCACTACCCGCGCTTTGAGGCGGAATTCCGGCCCCACCACTACACTCAGTATCTGGCCCGCTTGCTCGAAGAAGGCCGCCTCCGATTCTCGCGGGAGGTCCCCTTACGGGTGACCTATCACGATCCGTGTTACCTGGGTCGACGGAGCGGTGAATACGAGGCGCCGCGTCGGGTGCTGGATGCCATCCCGGGCCTGGAGCGGGTGGAGATGGCTCACTTCGGGCCGGACGCCCTTTGCTGTGGAGGCGGGGGCGGGCGGATGTGGCTCGAGACCCGGGCCGGGGAGCGCTTCGCCGATCTCCGGGTCCAGGAAGCGCTGGAGACCGGCGCCCAGGTGATCGTCACCGCCTGCCCTTTCTGTATGGCCTGCCTGGAGGACAGTCTGAAGGGATTGGGCATTCAGGGGGTGAGGGTGATGGATGTGGCGGAGATCGCGGCGATGGCGGTGTAGCAGCGATTGGAAATCGCTCTTTTCGGGCGGTTTGCGCCGGGGGTCGGCCTGTGCCGACCCTCTTCCTGGGTATCGCATAGATGGGTCGGTGCAGGCGGATCTCTGGCCGTAGGCTCTGAGGGTCGGCTTTCTTGGGGGTTGGTTTCCAGCGATTGGAAATCGCTCTTTTCGAGTGGTTTGCGCCGGGGGTCGCTCTTCCTGGGCATTCCATAGACGGGTCGGCGAAGGCCGACCCCTGGCGCTAAGCCCGAAGCGGACGACTTCAGTCGTCGCTACGAGGTGGACCATGGCAGCCTCTCTCTACGGTCCGAATGAAGCGCAACCAGCGCTCTGGATTTACCTGGAGCATGAGGAAGGAAACCTGGAGCGGGTCTCGCTGGAGTTGCTCTCCAAAGCGCGGGATCTGGCGGATGCAGCCGGCTGGCGGGTGGCTGGCCTGCTGTTGGGCCATCGGGTGGATTCCCTGGTGGAACAGGCCTTCGCCTGGGGAGCCGATGAAGTCTGGGTGGCCGATCATCCGTTGCTGGATCCCTTCCGGGTGGAGACCCATACCGCTATGGCCTTCCAGGCGATCCTGCAGGGCCGCCCCAGCATTTTCCTCTGTGGGGCCACGCCCAACGGGCGGGATCTGGCGGGGCGCCTGGCGGTCCGACTGCGGACCGGGCTCACGGCCGACTGCACGGATCTGCGGCTCGATCTGGAGCAGGGCGGCGTGCTGATCGGAGAGGTCACCGGGTTCGGCGGCGGGGTCGTCGCCCTGATCACGATGCCTCACCATCGCCCCCAGATGGCCACTGTGCGACCAGGGGTCTTTCCCCTCTCCCGTCCCCCGTCGGAGCGGACCGGCGCGGTGGTCCCGATAGAAGGAGATCTGCGGCCGGAAGATCTCCGCACCCGGGTAGTGGAGCGGGCCATCGGCCGGGGGGTGGATCTCACCCAGGCCCCGGTGCTGGTGGTCGGGGGGCGAGGGATCCACGGTCGGTTCGATCTGCTCCAGGAGCTGGCCGCGCTGCTGGGCGGGGAGGTGGGGGCGACCCGGCCCCCAGTCGATGAGGGCTTCATCGGCCGGGAGCGGCAGGTCGGCCAGACCGGTGTGGTGTGCCGACCGAAGGTCGCTATCGTGAGCGGCGCCAGCGGGGCCTTTCAGTTCGTGGTGGGGATCCAGAACGCCGGGACGGTGATCGCTATCAACACGGATCCGGAGGCGCCGATCTTCGAGTTCGCGGATTACGGCGTGGTGGGCGATGCCCTCCAGGTGATCCCAGCCCTGATCGAGGCGTTGCGGGCGGAACGGGTGGCCGTGTAGGGCCGTCCGCAAATGGGGCGCGGATGCACGAATTCGCAAGGAAGGAGCCGCCGCCCGACAGAGAAAGATCCATCATGCCGAAGGGAGGAGAGAATGGAATCGTTGGGGATGAGCCGGGATGGACATGGATGGCATTTCGTGGTCTGTATGAAGGTGGTGCCCAAGCCCGAGGAGGTGCGGGTGGATCCGGAGACCCGGCGGCTGGATCGGGCAGGAGCCCGTTCGGAGATCAACCCGCCGGATATGAACGCGCTGGAGATGGCCCTTCAGCTGAAGGATCGTTTCGGCGGACGGGTCTCGATCGTCTCGATGGGGCCTCCGTTCTTCGAGCCCTATCTGCGGGTGGGCCTCGCCATGGGGGCTGATCATATTTACCTGCTCAGCGATCGCAAATTCGGCGGGGCAGACACCCTGGCCACGACATATACGCTGGCCCGGGGGATCCAGAAGCTGGGCCCGGTGGATCTGGTCTTTTGTGGGGAGGAGTCCTCCGATGGGGCGACCGGGCAGGTGCCGCCCGGTCTGGCGGAGTGGCTGGATTTCAATCAGATCACCTTGGTGAGGCAGATCGAGCTGGACCCATTGCGGCGGGTGGTGCGGGGGCGACGGGAGCGAGCGGGCGGGTATGAGATCCTGGAGGTTCCCTTGCCGGCGGTGATCTCGGTCAAGACCGGTTGCAATGAGCCCCGTTTTATGGATTACCGGCTCAAGCCATGGGCCTTTGCTCCGGAGCGGGTTACAGTGTGGAACGCGGCGGACCTGGAGGCAGATGAGGCCTTCATCGGGACAGCCGGATCGCCCACCTGGGTCTCGGGTCTGGCCCAGGCTCCCTCTCGGGAGCGGAAGCGGATCCGGCTGGAGGGCAGCCCGGAGGAAGTTGCCCGCGTGCTGGCGGAGCGCTTGCGGGAGCTCCTGGGAGCCTGATCAGACTTGTTGGAGGATTCGTGGGAAGGAGCTTTTTGGGGCCGGGGAGGCCGCCGAAGGCGGCCTCCCCGGCCCCAAAAGTCGATTTCTCCCCTGGGGGAGGGACGCGCCCTGGATGCCAGGACGCATGGAGGACAAGAAGCAGGAGGGGCTGCGAGGGCTACCCAATCCCCCGATTCCCTTCCTCTTTTATCCCCTGCTGGCGATCTTCCATTCGAAGGAGCTCAGCACCCGCATGTAGTTCGCCCGTTCGTAGGCGGCGGGGTTGGCCACCCGCTGGCGGGACATGCTCCCCTGCATCTGCCGGATCGAGACGTATTCGTGCTCCTCCATCCAGCGCCGGATGTCCTCCAGGAGCTGCCGCACGTGCTCCGGGCCGCGGCGCAACAGGACAGAGGCCATGGTGACGGCCTTGGCGCCGACCATCATCGCTTTCAGCACATCCTCCGCCGTGTGTACTCCACCCGTGATCGCCAGATCCAGCCGCACCTGGGGGTGGAGGATCGCCACCCAGCGCAGGCGCTCCCGAAGTTCGTGGGAGGAGCTGAGCACCAGGTTGGGCACGACTTCCAGGGTTTCGAGATCGATATCCGGTTGATAAAACCGGTTGAACAGCACCAGCGCTTTCGCTCCCGCCTCCTCGAACCGCCGGGCCATATAGGGCAGGGAGCTGAAATACGGGCTGAGCTTCAGGGCCACCGGGATGCGCACAGAGGAAGTCACGTCCCGCACCAGTCGGATGTATCCCTCCTCAACGGCCTGGCTGGTCTCCTCCGATGAGGTGGGCAGGTAGTAGAGATTCAACTCCAGAGCATCGGCTCCCGCTTCCTCCATCAGACGGGCATACCGGATCCATCCGCCCGTGGTGACTCCGTTCAGGCTGGCGATGACCGGGATGGAGAGGTTGGCCTTCACCCGGCGGATATGCTCCAGGTAACCCTGAGGTCCCATGTTGTAATCCTGGAGGTCGGGGAAGTAGCGCAGGGCCTCGGCGAAGCTCTCCTCGCCGTAGGAGAGGCCGTAGTCGAGTATCTCGCTCTCCCGGGTGATCTGCTCTTCGAACAGCGAGGGCAGCACCACTGCGGCGATCCCCGCCTCCTCCAGACGGCGAAGCGTCTCCAGATCCTCGGTCATGGGGGAGGAGGAAGCGATCAGCGGGTTTTTCAGGCGGAAGCCCATGTAATCGGTGGACAGATCGATCATTGCGAAGGCCCTCCCAGTAGGGTCATCCCGATATCGGCAGGCCCGGGGATCCGGTGCGGGGCCGGGCCAGCGCGGGGGCGAAGGGCATGGCACCCGATGCCGGGTTTGCGCAGGGGCGACCCCCTGGGGTTGCCCCCCGTGATGGCCCGAATGGGGCAGACACAGGGATCTACCTCTGCGGGCGGGCACGGGGGCCTGCCCCTACGAAAGGCGCGATGCGCCATGTTGTTTGGTAGGGGCAACCCCCCGGGGTTGCCCCTACGTAGGGCCGATCGGATCGCCCCAGTCCCCATGGTCGCCCTATGCGCCGCGCCCGTTGCCGCTCCGTCCGTTGAGTTGCATCTCGGCCAGCGCCTCGTAGATCCGCCAGCGGAACCGGATGTCGGCTTCGGCTTCCTCCAGTAGCTCCTCTGCGATCTCCGGCCGGCTGTGGAGCAGCACTGTGAAGCGCGTCTCGTTATACATATACTGGGACAGCGGCAGGCTCGGCGGCTTGGAGTCGATCTGAAGGGGGTTAAGGCCCTCCCGCAGCCGCCGCGGGTCGTAGCGGATCAGCGGCCAGTAGCCGGTGAGCACGGCCCGCTTCTGCTGCTCCATGCCGTAGCGCATGTCGTAGCCGTGAGCAATGCAGTGGCTGTAAGCGATGATCAGCGACGGGCCCTCATAAGCGTCGGCCTCCAGGAAAGCCTTGAGGGTGTGGGCGTCATTGGCCCCCATGGCCACCCGAGCCACGTAGACGTTGCCATACGTCATCGCCATCAGGGCGAGGTCCTTCTTGGGGCCCCGCTTGCCGCCGGCGGCGAACTTGGCCACCGCCCCCCGCGGCGTGGCCTTCGACATCTGGCCGCCGGTGTTGGAATACACTTCGGTGTCCAGCACCAGGATGTTCACATCGTAGCCGGAGGCCAGCACATGGTCGAGGCCGCCGTAGCCGATATCGTAGGCCCACCCATCACCCCCGATGATCCACACGCTCTTGCGCACCAGGGCGTCCGCCACAGCCAGCAGACTCCGGACCTCCGGCGAATCCGGCAGCTCCCGCAGGCGGGCCTTAAGCAACCCCACCCGTTCCCGCTGGGCCCGGATCCCCTCCTCGGTGGACTGATCGGCGTTCAGGATCTCCTCCGCCAGGGCCTCGCCGATCTGGACGCTGAGCCGCCGCAGGAGCTCCTGGGCGTATTCCCGCTGCTTGTCCAGGCTCAAGCGCATCCCCAGGCCGAACTCCGCGTTGTCCTCGAAGAGGGAGTTAGACCACGCCGGCCCGCGCCCATCCTGGTTATAGGTCCACGGCGTGGTAGGGAGGTTGCCGCCGTAAATCGAGGAGCATCCCGTGGCGTTGGCGATCACCAGCCGGTCGCCGAACAGCCGGGTGAGCAGGGAAAGGTAAGGGGTCTCCCCGCAACCCGCGCAGGCACCCGAGAACTCAAAAAGCGGCTCCAATAGCTGCGCGTCCTTGACCTGATGGACATTTAGTCGCAGCCGGTCCACTTCGGGAAGCCGGAGGAAGAACTCCCAGTTCCGGCGCTCGGCCTCCCGCAGCGGCGCCTGCGGCCGCATATTGATGGCCTTGCGGCTCACGTCCGACTTATCCTTGGCCGGGCAGACCTCCACACACAGGGCACACCCGGTGCAGTCCTCAGGGGCCACCTGGAGGGTGTAGACCATATCCTTAAACTCCCGCCAGCGGGCGGGGGCATGCTGGAAGGTGGGCGGCGCGTCGGCGAGAAGCGCCGGATCGTAGACCTTCGCCCGGATCACCGCGTGGGGGCAGACCATCACGCACTTGCCACACTGGATGCAGATCTCCGGCTCCCAGACCGGGATCTCCTGGGCGATGTTGCGCTTCTCCCACTTCGTGGTGCCGCTGGGCCATGTGCCATCCGGCGGGAAGGCGCTCACCGGCAGGAGATCGCCCTCCCCGGCGATCAGGCGGGCGGTTAGCCGCTGCACAAACTCCGGGGCCTCCGCCGGGACCGGCGGGCGGCGGTCGAAGGTGCTGGTGATACGGCCGGGGACTTTCACCTCGTGAAGGTGTTGGAGGGCGGCGTCCACAGCGGCGAAGTTCTTCTCCACGATGGCCTCACCCCGCTTCCCGTAGGTCTTCACGATGGCGTCCTTGATCTCCGCGATCGCCCGCTCGATGGGCAGGATGGGGGTGAGCGCGAAGAAGCAGGTCTGCAGGATGGTGTTGATGCGCGGCCCCAGCCCGTGCTCCCGGGCGATCCGGTAGGCGTCGATCACATAGAAGCGCAGGTTCTTCTCGAGGATGGCCTGCTGCACCGAGCGGGGCAGATGATCCCACACCTCGTCCGGGCCGTAGGGGCTGTTCAGCAGGAAGATGCCCCCGGGCTCGGCGGCCTGGAGCACGTCCATCCGCTCCAGGAAGTGGAACTGGTGGCAGGCCACGAAGTTGGCGCGGCGGATCAGGTAAGAGGAGCGGATCGGGCGCGGCCCGAAGCGCAGGTGCGAGACCGTCACCGAGCCGGATTTCTTGGAGTCATACACGAAGTAGCCCTGGGCGTAGTAATCCGTTGTGTCGCCGATGATCTTGATGGAGTTCTTGTTGGCGCTCACGGTGCCGTCGGCCCCCAGGCCGTAAAACACCGCGCGCACCGTGTCCGGGCTCTCGATGAAGAAATCCGGGTCGAACGCCAGGCTGGTGTGGGTCACATCGTCATAGATGCCCACCGTGAAGTGGTTCTTCGGCCGGTCCTTCGCCAGCTCGTCGAAGACCGCCTTGACCATGGCTGGGGTGAACTCCTTGGAGGAGAGCCCGTAGCGCCCGCCGATGATCCGCGGCATCGCCCGGAAAGGCGCGATGCCCGAGGTCATGGCTTCCGCCACTGCGGTCACCACATCCAGATAGAGGGGCTCCCCGGCGCTCCCGGGCTCCTTCGTGCGATCCAGGACGGCGATCGCCTTCACGGTGGAGGGCAACGCCCGAATGAAATGTTCTACCGAGAACGGCCGGTAGAGGCGGACCTTCACCACGCCGACCCGTTCGCCGCGGGCGTTGAGGTATTCCACTGTCTCGTGGACCACCTCCGCCCCTGAGCCCATGATCACGATCACCCGCTCCGCCTCCGGGTCCCCCACGTAATCGAAGAGATGGTACTGGCGGCCCACCAGGCGGGCGAGGCGATCCATGGCGTTCTGGACGATGGTCGGGCAGGCCAGGTAATAGGGGTTCACAGCCTCCCGCGCCTGGAAATACGTATCCGGGTTATGGGCCGTCCCCCGGATGAACGGGTGATCCGGCGAGAGCCCCCGGGCGCGGTGCGCACGGATCCACTCCTCGTCGATCATCGCCCGCAGATCGTCCGGGGTGAGCAGTTCGATCTTGTTGACCTCGTGCGAGGTGCGGAAGCCGTCGAAGAAGTGAAGGAAGGGGACCCGTGCCTCCAGGGTGGCCGCATGGGCGATGAGGGCCAGGTCCTGAGCCTCCTGAACAGAGCCCGAGGCCAGTAGAGCGAATCCGGTTTGCCGGGCGGCCATCACATCGCTGTGGTCGCCGAAGATCGAGAGGGCATGGGTGGCGATGGTGCGGGCCGCCACGTGGATCACCAGGGGGGTGAGTTCCCCAGCGATCTTATACATGTTGGGGATCATCAGGAGCAGGCCCTGGGACGCTGTGAAGGTGGTAGCCAGAGCGCCGGTCTGGATGGCGCCGTGAATGGTGCCGGCCGCCCCACCCTCGCTCTGCATCTCAATCACCTTCGGCACAGTGCCCCAGATATTGGGACGCCCTTTAGCCGCCCATTCATCGGCCAGTTCGCCCATCGGCGAGGAAGGGGTGATGGGGTAGATGGCGATCACCTCGCTGAGCTGATAGGCCACGTTCGCCGCGGCCTCGTTCCCATCCACCGTAACCATCGGTCGAGCCATCGTCAACCTCCATCCGTCGCAATCTCCATCGGCCCCGCAGGGTCCGAGAACGCTCCTCACAATTCGTTTATCGCAGTAAGTATATACCCAGAGGGGCTTGGGTGAGGATGTCAACCGTCAGACAGGAGGGATGCCTTTGATCAGGTGAAGCCAACTGAAAGGCGTTTGGGGATCGAGAAGTCTGACTTCAGCCAGGGGTGTTCAGTCAAAGGCTGGGCGGTGGTCCTTTCCTGGTCAGGAGTCAGGACATAGAAAGCCGGTTGGACGGGGGGTAAGGGTTCTCGCCCCCCACAACCCTCCCTACGGCCCAAGAGGCCATGGGGAGGGAGGATAAAAGGCTCCCCGAGGAAGCGAAAAAGATCCCGCTTGGCTGCTGACTGAAAGATGTGTTTCGGGGTTGGGGGTGCGGGATCGGAGGCCTTCAGCCCTCGGCCCCGCACCCAACGATTTCGTTCCCCCTCCTTCCCGCGGCCCTCGGGCGCGGGAAGGAGGGAGGGGAAGGGCGTAGTCGATCGACTGAAGCATAGCCGCGAGTTGCGTTATGATGGGAGGAAACCCCACTGAACGGCATCACCCCCGCGCTTCGGAGGAGTCATGAAACACATCCTGTTGGGATTGGGCTTAAGCCTTCTGATCGCCCTGAGCGGGATCTGCATCCGCAGCAGTCTGCCCTCGCCGATCCCCTCCACGCCGACATCGACGTCCCCTGCGGTTTGGACCCAAACGCCATCTGCCTCAGCGCTCCCCGCCTGGGGGGAGGCTTCAGAAACCCTTCAGATCTTGCTTCAAACGGATTTGCCCATCCGGGATCTCCGGGATCTGGCGATTCGATATCGCGGGCTGTCACCGGAGACCCCGGAGACGGCCTGTCATCGGGAGGGGGACCTGCCGGTCGGCGCGCGGCGGGCTTTCCTGGTCTCCAACAACGATACCAGTGAGACCTTTACGGTGACAGCGGTTCTGTGGGTGAAGACGCCGCATCTTTACCTGTGGGTGGAAGAGGATCGCCATGTGAATCCGGCGGATTTAGAAGCCGCGGCGGCAACCTTCGACCAGCGGATCTATCCGACGGTCCGTTCCTTCTTTGGAAGCGAGTGGACGCCCGGGGTGGATTGCGATCCCCGCCTGGTGGTTCTCCACGCGGCCGGGATGGGCGGCGTGGCGGGCTATTATGCCAGCAAGGACGAGTTCCCGAAGGCGGTGCGCCCGGATTCCAATGAGGCGGAGATGTTTTACATCAACCTGGATGCGGTGCGGGTGAACTCGGCGTTCTACAACGGGGTTCTCGCCCACGAATTCCAGCACATGGTCCACTGGCACAACGATCGCAACGAGGAGACGTGGCTCAACGAGGGGGCCTCAGAATTGGCCGCCTTCCTCAGCGGCTATGGCGGGGGTGGATTTGAGCTTTCCTTCCTCGCCAGGCCGGACACCCAGCTGAACACATGGGCACCTCAAGAGGAGGGCAACGCGGAGCACTACGGGGCGGCGTTCCTGTTCATGGAGTATTTCCTGGAGCGCTTCGGAGAAGAGGCCACCCGGCGTCTGATCGCCCATCCGGAGAACGGCCTGGCCGCTGTGGATCAGGTGCTGAAGGGGATCGGCGCGGAGCTGGATGCAGATGCCTTCTTCCTGGAGTGGGTGGCGGCGAACTTCTTGGATCACCTGGATCTTTCCGACGGCCCCCGATATCATGCCCTGCGACTTCCAGCGCCCAATCGGGCGGCGACGGTCCGTCACCTGCCCCAGGAGATCCGGGATGCGGTCTTCCCTTACGCTACGGATTACATGGAGCTCCCTCCAGGCGAAGCTCTGCGTCTGATTTTCCAGGGAACGCCCACGCTTCCGCTCGTCCCCGCTTCTCCTTTCGATGGACATCGGTTCTGGTATGCTGTGCGGGGCGATGAGGGCAATCCGCGGCTGACCCGCGCGGTCGATTTGCGAGGGGTGAGCCGGGCCACCCTGCGCTATCGGATCTGGTATGATCTGGAAGAGGACTGGGACTACGCCTATGTCAGCGTTTCGACCGATGGCGGTCAGCGCTGGACGCTTCTGCGCACCCCCTCGGGGACCGATACGAATCCCCATCATAACAACCTGGGGTGGGGATACACGGGGGTGAGCGGCGGGGACGACAGGCCGCGCTGGATCACCGAGACGGTGGATCTCACGCCGTATGCTGGCCAGGAGATCCTTCTCCGGTTTGAGGTCGTGACCGATGACGCGGTGAATCGTCCGGGGGTCGCCCTGGATGCCCTGGAGATCCCGGAGATCGGGTTCTGGGATAGCGCGGAGACGGACCTGGGGTGGCAGGCGGAAGGCTGGGCGCGGGTCACCCCACAGGTTCCGGTCCGTTTCGCCCTCCAGGTCTTGCGGATCCGCCGGGATGGGACTGTCCGGATCGAGCGTCTTCCCATCGGGGAAGAGGCGAAAGGGGAGTGGATCCTGGAGGGCGGCCCGGATCGCCGTGCGGTCTTGGCGCTCTCGGCCCTCGCCCGGTTCACCACGGAACCAGCGCTCTACACCCTGCGGATCGAGCGGCCGTGAGCGGTTGAGACGAGGCGCTGATGAGGTGGAACGGCCCCACCCCTCGCGGTATCCCCCTCCCCACGGCTCAAAGGGTCGTGAGGGGGAGGAGAAGGGGGGAGGGGCCATTGCCCCTCCGAATGGGCTTTCGCTCTCCAAATCCCTAATTTCATAACAGGTCAAAACAGTAGTCGGGCATATCCGGTGCCCGTTCTGTTTTTGGGAACACCGAACGGGTCCTGAGATGCCAAACTACAAACAAACTGCGAACGAGGAGATGCGCGATGGATCCCAACCCGGAGGCATGGCTGGAGCGCATTCTCGAAGACGAAAGCTGGCGGAGTGGCCTGACGGATGAACAGGCCGGACGCCTTCTTCAGTGGGCTCTCGACCGGGCTGGCCCGTATCCGGAGGAGACCGGTGAGGCCCTGCGCCGGGCGTTGCGCAAGATTCGGCGGGCTGTGCAGGCCTGCGGGGAAGAGGCCGAGACGCTCCTATCGGAATGGGAGATCTCGATGCCGCCGGGGTGGATGAGCTGGACCATTGACGAGCGCCTGGCATGGGTGCTTCAGGCGCTGAGCTCCTGGAGGCCCTGAGCGATTCATTTCGACAGAGCGGGGCAGCAAGGGCATCGCCGCCTCGTTTTCGATTCCCAATAGGGAGGAAGCCATGTTCCCCTCTCGTCCACGGCCAGCCCGCAAAGGGAGGTGGCGGTCTCTGCGCCGGACTCCCTCCCTCGTGGGCCTGGTGAGCTTGTTGCTGCTCGCAGTGGGGATTTTTGTCGTCCAGCGTTGTCTGGCTTTGCCGGAGGCCCCGTCGACGCCTGCCCCGGAGGGACGGGCCGGATGGTATGAGGTCTTTTTCACCACCCCGCGCTTCCCCGATGATCCCGATCTTCATCGAGGAGGCGTGGTGGATTCCCTGATCGCCGCCATCGACAGCGCCCGCCAGACCCTGGATGTGGCGGTCTATGACATCGATCTGATGCCCGTGGCGGAGGCCCTGTTGCGGGCCCGGGACCGCGGCATCCGCGTCCGCGTGGTCACAGAGACGGACAACGCCGACACGAAGGCGATCGCCCGTCTGCGGGCAGGCGGCATCCCAGTGGTGACCGATGAGCGGGAAGGCTATATGCACAATAAATTCATGGTGATCGACGGCGAGCGCGTATGGACCGGCTCCATGAATTTCACGGATAACGACGCTTACCAGAACAACAATAATGCGGCGCTGATCCATTCCCCAGACCTTGCTCGGAACTACGCGATCAAGTTCGCCGCGATGTTCGAGCGGCGGGCTTTCGGCCCGGCCCGTTCCTCCGGCGATACTGTTCCCCAATTGACCATCGAGGGGATCCCGGTGGAAAATTACTTCGCGCCGGAGGATCCCACGGTGGAAGCCATCCGACAGGTGATCCAGGGCGCCCGGGAGCGGATCGTGTTTATGGCCTTCTCCTTCACGCACCCTCAAATCGGCAACGCCTTGCTGGAGCGCGCCCAGGCTGGGGTGGAGATCCATGGGGTCTTCGAGACGGTGGGGGCGGAGGCACCGGCCAGTCAGTTCCGTCGTCTCCGACGGGCCGGGATCGATGTCTTAAAAGATGGCAACCCTTACAATATGCATCACAAGGTGTTCATTATCGATCGCCGGATAGTGCTCTTCGGCTCGTATAATTTCTCCCGGAATGCAGCGCAGGACAACGATGAGAACTTCCTGATCGTAGCGGATCCCGGCATGGCGATGCGTTTTGAAGCGGAGTTCGCTCGGGTCTATGAGCAGGCACTGAACCCGCCCCGCGCCGGATGGCCGGGCGTGGAATGGGTCTTCGCGTCCCGGTAACACTGCTTGTGATCCTATAACTCCTCCCCCTTCCTGCCGCCCTTCGGGCGGCAGGAAGGGGGAATCGAGTGCGGGCAGGAGTTGCGATGATCGTCTCCGCCCCCAAAGCCCGCTTCCCGGGGATTTTGGGGGCGAATCCGCACATCCCCTTCTCAGGAGCATTCCGGCAATGGCGGCGACACAGCCCTCCCGTTCCTCGCCTGAGGAGCTGGAGCCAGCCCCGCCCTGGGGCATCGGACTGGCTCTGACGGCCCTGGCCTATTTCCTGATGGTCCAGTTCATGCTGGGCGTCCTTTTCTTTTTGATCTACTGGGTGCTGCTGGAACCTGCCCAGCCTTTTGAGATGGCTTTCCAGCGCGCAGCGGCCAGCGGGCGTTTCATGGGGCTGGCCAATGGCCTGATTTATCTGTTCATCCTGCTCACTGTGATGGCCGCCCTGCGCCTGTGGGTGCGCCAGCCGCTGGGCCCAGCCCTCCGCCTGGTTCCTCCGGTCCGGATCCCCCTGTGGGCGACGCCGTTCCTGGCCCTGGGCCTGGGGGTCGCCATAGATGCCGTGACGATGGCTATGGGGCGTCCGGTGATCCCGGAGAACATAGCTCCCTTGTTTCAGGGACAGGATCCGCTGGGATGGGTCTCGATGGGGTTCCTCACGGTGGTCGTTGGGCCGCCAACGGAGGAGTTGCTTTTCCGGGGCTTGCTGTATCCTGCTCTCGCGGCGCGAGTGGGCCCGATGTTTTCCATCTATCTGGTCTCTCTGATCTTCGCGCTTTTTCATCTCTTCACTTACGGCGGCACGGCCGACCAGTGGTTTTGGATCGCCCAGGCGTTCCTGGTGGGCCTGGCGCTGACTGGCCTGCGGGCCCGCACCCGCTCGTTGTGGCCTCCCATCGTGATGCACATGACATTGAATCTGTATGCGACGGTGGAGGCCATTTTCCTTTTGAACTTCCGGGCGTAAACCAGACCCACCCATCAATCTGGGGAATCGAGAACCGGGAAGGCCGCCGAAGACGGCCCCGCCCGGCCTCAAAAGTCCCTCTGCTGGGATTATTGCTTTGATCCGTTATGAGTTCGAGATTTTAAAGAACGGAAGCCTGTGGGAGGGACGATGGCCTCTCTCCCTTTCTCCCCTTTCCCCACGGCCCAGAGGGCCGTGGGGAAAGGGGGAGAAAACATCGTTCGAGGGCGGGGGCGGAGCCATTCCACCTCGTCTGACCAGCTCCCAACAGCGTAATGCCTATCCATACAAATCAGTGTGCCTGGCGGAGGGAACCCCATGGCGAGCTACACGTCGATCCTCGTGGAGACTCTCGAGAATGTGGGGCTGATCCGCCTGAACCGGCCCCAGCAACTGAACGCGCTCAACAGCGTCCTGATGGAAGAGCTGGCCACCGCTCTGGAAGCCTTCGACCGGGACGATCAGATCCGGTGCATGGTGATCACCGGCAACGAACGGGCCTTCGCGGCCGGCGCCGATATCAAAGAGATGGCGGAGGCCAGCGCCGTGGAGATGTTGCTTCGGGACAACATCGCCCGGTGGGATCGGATCCAGCGGATCCGGAAGCCGATCATCGCCGCGGTGTCGGGCTGGTGCCTGGGCGGAGGTTGTGAGCTGGCGATGGTCTGTGACATCATCATCGCCTCCGAGACGGCCGTCTTCGGCCAGCCGGAGATCAACATCGGCGTGATGCCGGGTGCCGGAGGGACTCAGCGCCTGACCCGGGCGATCGGGAAGTCGAAGGCGATGGAGATGATCCTGACCGGGCGCTATATGAGCGCCCGGGAGGCCGAGGCCGCCGGGCTGGTCTCCCGCGTGGTCCCTGTGGAGTCCTATCTGGAGGAAGCGATCCGCTTGGCGAAGGAAATCGCCGCCCGCCCGCCCATCGCCGTCCGGCTGGCGAAAGAAGCCGTGAACAAAGCCTTCGAAACCAGCCTGCGGGATGGCCTGGAATACGAACGGCGGCTGTTTTACTTCCTGTTCGCCACGGAAGACCAGAAGGAAGGGATGCAGGCCTTCATCGAGAAACGAAAACCCGAATGGAAAGGACGCTGAGCCCGGTGAGCGCGCCGATCGGTTTCCGAACCCTCGCGCTGGCGCTGGAGGCGGTTCGCTGGAATTCGAACGGCCCCGCTTTGATCCTGGTGGCCCCGGAGACGGAACATCGGGTGCGGGGCGGCGTCGCGACCGTTCTCGGCGCGGTTCAGGCGACGATGCAGGGGAACGTCTGGATCACCCCCGCGTTCACCTCGCGGACCATGGTCTACCCGCGGGTGGGGCCGCCGGATAACGGCGTGGTCTATCTGGCCATGCAGGCGGCGAATTCCCGGGCGACGTTCTTCCACATCGATTTGCCGGCGGATCCCGAATGGGGGCCGTTCCCGGAGGCAGCTCGGCGACTCCCCGGAGCGCGGCGCAGCGAGCATCCGGTCCTCTCGTTCGTTGCGGTAGGCCCTCAGGCCGAGACGGCGGCCGCGGCGCAATCCATCCTGGATCCCTGGGGACCCATCCGCTGGCTGCACGCCGAGGATGGGGATGTGATCCTGGTGGGGGCTGATCATACGATGAATGTGGCCATTCATTACGTGGAAGCCCTGGCCGGGCGGAAGACCTTTGTGCGCTGGGCATTGATGGATCGACGGGTGGTGGAGCTGCCAGGCTTTCCGGGATGTCGACGGGGCTTTGGGGCGGCAGCCCCGTTGCTGGAACCCGCGACTCGCCGGGTTCACCTGGGCGATTGGTTCCTCCAGGGCCTGCCGCTGGAACGGATGGTCCAGATCCTGCTGGACCTGCTGCGCCGGGATCCGATGGCGTTGCTTTGCGAGGATCCGCTTTGCCTGCTCTGCCATGCGGTCCGACAGCACGTGCTTTACGGCGCTCGCCCTGCCTGATGGACCGTTGCCTCCTGTCATACAAACCGGAGCGCGTCGGGCTTCGTCTCGCAGAATCGTTTCGGCCTGGGTAGCGCGTTGGGCAGGCGGGACGGTTCAGGCCGCCTGGGGTGACCTGGGCTACCCCGACCCAGATAGGAGTTACGCTGTTGGCTTCTCCATAGGGGCTTGTCGAAGCATCAGGCTCCTTCGTCCCTTTCGATTTCTGGCGCTCAGGAGGGAGACCAATGGCCCGGGAAGTGATTTCCACAGACCAGGCTCCAGCGGCCGTGGGGCCTTATTCCCAGGCGATCCGGGTGGGGAATCTGATTTTTACGGCGGGGCAGCTGGGGCTGGTTCCCGAAACCCGCCAGCTGGCAGGGCCCGACATCGAAAGCCAGACCCGGCAGGCCCTGGAGAACCTGCGGGCGATCCTGGAGGCGGCGGGGTCTTGCCTGCGCCATGTGGTGAAGACGACGGTGTTTCTGACAGATCTCTCCGAATGGCCCCGGATGAACGCGATTTATGCTGAGTTCTTCCCGGAACGCCCTCCCGCTCGCTCCGCGATCGGCGTGGCCGCCCTTCCGATGGGCGCGCGGGTGGAGATCGAAGCAGTGGCCGAGGTCTGTGATTGCCCCTCGCCCGATGCCTGCGGGTGCGCGTAAGGAGGAGGCGGGCTTTGTCTCTGTCTTGCCATCCCGTGACGCGGGGTGATGACGCGGGGTGGCAGGAAGCGGAGGTATCGCCCCTGGATTCCGGAGGCGGGCAGGCCTGGGGTCGTTAAACGCGGTCTGGCCTCACCTCGGGCAAGATAAGCAACCGGATGTTTGGCGAACCATCCCGTCTTCCCCTACACCTTGACAGGGCTCATGTCCCCAAGGTAAAATAAAGTTTGCACGTGGGGCCGTAGCTCAGCTGGGAGAGCGCTCCTCTCGCACGGGAGAGGTCGCCGGTTCGAATCCGGTCGGCTCCACCAGGATGTTTAAGAATCGAATCTTGTATTGGAGGCCAGAGTGGGCGTTGCGGAGCTGTTGCAGGCTGCAGAATTCGTTGTGGATGCCCACGGGAATAAGAAAGCCGTGTTGCTGGATTATAAGGTCTGGGAAGAGCTGTTGACCTTGCTCGAAGACTGGGAGGATGCGGAGGAAATGCAGCGCCTTCGCGAGGCTGGCGAGGAAGCGCTCCCGTGGGAAGACGCCAAAGCCGAACTGCGTGCCAGGGGAAAAGATTTATAAAACCAAGAAATGTATCGCATTCTCATCCTGCGGAAAGCGATCAAAGATATTGATGATCTGCCCAAAGAATATGCCCGTTTGATCGCCGAACATATTGACCGGTTAAGAGAGAACCCTAGGCCGCTAGATGTAAAGAAGCTTCGAAAAGCCGGAGGTTATAGTTTACGAGTGGGAGTGTATCGGATCCTTTATGATATAGATGACGATACCCTCATCGTTACTATCTATCGGGTGAAGCATCGGCGCGAGGCTTACCGTTGATCTGATTCCCTAGGTGAGTTTTGCCTTCGTGAAACTGTGTGGGCCCGTAGCGCAGCTGGGAGCGCGCCTCAATGGCATTGAGGAGGTCACGGGTTCGAATCCCGTCGGGTCCACCTTTCGAAAGGGGCGCGAAAGCGCCCCGTTGTTTTACCCCCAGCTGGGTTTGGGACAGCTGAGAACCTTCCTTTACCGCTCAAAGAGCTGCTTTTAAGGAGAAGGATGGGAAATTTAAAAGGCGGGCGGAATCGCCGAAAGCGGCCCCGCTTGCGCTCCTATTCCTCGGATATGAGGGCCGAGCCCTTCGTCCAGAGTCTGCTTTACTGAAAGGCGATTCCATCGAAAGGCGAGGAAGGGGAGTAGTAGGCCATCCCCCAGCGAGCGGCCGGGTGGTGCAAGGCCGCAGGGCCCTCGGGGAGGGCCCGGGGGCGCTTTGCTCCCAAAGGCCGAACTCGCCCTGGAGCTGCCGGGGTGAAGGCGAGCCTCGCTAAAGCTCCGGCCGGGCTGCGCCCGTTATCGTGCCCGAGCGCACCGGAGGCGGGAGAACTTCCTTCCGGTGAATCAGGGTGGGACCGCGGAGGAACCCCCCTTCGTCCCTGACGGAGGGGGGTTCCTTGTTTTTGGGAATTCACAAGGGCTGGGAGGTTCGATGACGTTGATGGCCCATGCGGCGGCAGGCGTGGTGGCCGCTTACATGATCCAGCGCGCTACGCATCAGCCGTTCCACCTGGGGATCGCCGGGCTGGCGGTCTTTCTCAGCGGGCTGCCGGACCTGGATCTCCTGTGGGGATGGTGGCGTCGGCGGCGCGCGGGGGAGGAAGGCCATAACCCTCACCATGCCCTCTGGACGCATACGCCGCTGTTCTGGGTGATCTGGGGGGGGATCCTGGCATGGGGATTCCATCTGCCGCTGGGGCTGGTGATCGGGCTGGCCCTGGTGCATCTCGTGCTGGATAGCATCGGGACCGATGATGGGATCATGTGGCTCTGGCCCTGGCGTCGGCGTCAGTATGCCCTGTGGCCCCGGAATCTCCACGCCGCGGGGGCCCGCGGGCTGGCTTTCTATCGTCGATACTATCGACAGCCTCTGCTTCTGCTGATCGAGCTATCGCTGCTCACCGTGGCCTCGATGATCCTGGGCTGGGAGATCCTTCGAACTTTCTGAGGGAGGAGCCCGGATGGCGCCAAGAAGCGAGTGGATCTGGTGGAACGGTCAGCTGGTGCCCTGGGATCAGGCGACGATCCATGTCACGGCCCACGCCCTGCATTATGGGACCAGCGTGTTCGAGGGGATCCGGGCCTATGAGACGCCTCGTGGGGCAGCGATCTTCCGGCTCCGGCCCCACCTGGCCCGGCTCTTCTTCTCCGCCCGGCTCCTGCGCTTCGAGATCCCTTACACTGAAGACGAGCTGGCGCAGGCCGTAGTGGAGACGGTGCGGGCGAACCGCCATTCCTCCTGTTATATCCGCCCTCTGGTCTTTCGGGGCGCGGGGCCGCTGGGCGTGGATGGCCGCTCATGCCCGGTGGAGGTGGTGATCATCACCTTTGAGTGGGGGAAGTATCTCGGCCAGGAGGCCCTGGAGAAAGGCGTGGACGTTATTGTCTCCTCATGGCGACGCATGGCGCCGGACACGTTCCCGGCCCTGGGCAAGATCGGCGGCCAGTATGTCAACTCACAGTTTGCGGCGATGGAGGCGCATGATCTGGGATATGCGGAAGCCATTATGCTGGATGCCTATGGCTACGTGGCGGAGGGCAGCGGGGAGAATCTCTTCCTGGTCAAGGACGGTGTGCTTTACACGCCGCCTTTGCATCAATCGATTCTGCTTGGCGTAACCCGCGATACCGTGCTGACTCTGGCCCGAGAGCAGGGTATTGAGGTGCGGGAACAGCCCATTCCGCGGGAATGGCTGTATGCAGCCGACGAGATCTTCATGACGGGCACGGCGGCCGAGATCACGCCGGTGCGTTCCGTGGATCGCATCCCGATCGGCCGGGGGGAACCCGGCCCGATCACCCGTCGGCTCCAGGAGCGCTTCTTCGCCATCGTGACGGGCGAGGCCCCCGATGGATATGGGTGGTTGACGCCTGTAGGATCTGCATAGGGGAAACGCCATCTCAGAAAGTTGCCCGTGGCGGTCTTTCGACTCCGCGGCCCGAAGGGCTTGAAAAGAGAGGAGGTATAGGGAAAATGGAGCGCTATGATCCGCAGGTCATTGAGCCGAAATGGCAGCAGCGCTGGGAGGAGACCGGCATCTATCGGGCGGTGCGCGACCCGAGCCGCCCCAAGTTCTACTTCCTGACGATGTTCCCCTACCCCTCGGGGGACCTGCACATGGGCCACTGGTTCGCCATGGCTCCCAGCGACGCGGTCGCTCGCTACCTGCGCATGAAGGGCTATAATGTCCTCTTCCCCATCGGCTTTGACGCCTTTGGCCTGCCAGCGGAGAACGCGGCCATCAAGCACAACACCCACCCGAAAACGTGGACCTACGCCAACATCGAGCGGATGCGCCGGCAGCTGCGCAGCATGGGGGCCTCCTTCGACTGGACACGCGAGGTGGTCACCTGCGAGCCGGAGTATTACAAGTGGAACCAGTGGTTTTTCATCCAGTTTTTCAAGCGCGGGCTGGCCTACCGCAAACGCTCGGCGGTGGACTTCTGCCCGAAGTGCAATACCACCCTGGCCCGGGAGCAGGTGGTCTCTGAGGACGGCGAGCGGGTCTGCGAACGCTGCGGGACGCCGGTGATCAAAAAGGAGTTGGAGCAGTGGTTCCTGCGCATCACCGCTTACGCCGAGGAATTGCTGGACCACAGCCGGCTGGACTGGCCGGAGCGGGTCTGCACGATGCAGAAGAACTGGATCGGCCGCAGCGAGGGGGCGGAGATCGTCTTCCCCACCGAGGGCGAGGAGTCCATCGTGGTGTTCACCACGCGGCCCGACACGCTGTTCGGAGCAACCTTCATGGTGCTGGCCCCCGAGCACCCGCTGGTGCCGAAATTGACAGCTCCAGACCGCCGGAAGGAGGTGGAGGCATACATCCAGGAAGCCCAGCGGCGCACGGAGATCGAGCGGCTATCTCTGGAACGGGAGAAGACGGGGGTCTTCATCGGCGCGTATGCCCGGCACCCGCTGACGGAGGAGCGATTGCCGATCTGGATCTCGGACTATGTGCTGATGGAATACGGGACCGGGGCCATCATGGGGGTGCCGGCCCACGATCAGCGTGACTTCGAGTTCGCGGTGAAGTTTCAACTGCCCATCCGGGTGGTGATCGCCCCGCCGGACTGGAAGGGCGAGCCCCTTTCCGCTGCCTACGAGGGACCCGGGACGATGGTGAACTCCGGCCCCTTCGACGGCTTGCCGAGCGAGGAGGGGAAGCGGGCGGTGACGGCGGAGCTGGAGCGGCGGGGTCTGGGCCGGCCGGCGATCTCCTACCGGCTGCGGGATTGGTGCATCAGCCGCCAGCGCTACTGGGGCACTCCGATCCCTATTATCTACTGCCCGACGTGCGGCATGGTCCCGGTGCCAGAGGACCAGCTGCCGGTGCTGCTGCCCGAGAGCGTCAACGTGTTGCCCACCGGCGAGTCCCCGCTGAAATACCTGGAGGACTTTGTGAAGACCACCTGCCCGCAGTGCGGTGGGCCGGCGGAGCGGGAGACCGACACCATGGACACCTTCGTGGACTCCTCCTGGTATCAATATCGTTATCTGAGCCCGCATAAGGAGGACGCTCCGTGGGACGAGGAGGAGGCCCGTTACTGGCTGCCGGTGGACCTGTATACGGGCGGGGTGGAGCACGCTACGATGCACCTGCTCTACACCCGGTTCTGGACCAAGGTCCTGCGGGATATGGGGATGGTCTGGTTCGATGAGCCGATGATCCGCCTGCGCAACCAGGGCGTCATCCTGGGGGAGGATCGGGAGAAGATGTCCAAGTCGCGGGGGAATGTGGTGGCCCCGGATGAACTGGTGATGCGCTATGGGGCGGATACGGTGCGGGCGTATCTGATGTTCGGCTTCCGATGGGATATGGGCGGTCCATGGAGCTCCACGGGCATCGAGGGCGTGCACCGCTGGCTGCACCGCGTATGGAACCTGGTCCTGGAGCCCGCCAGCGTCGAGGGGATACCCACCCCTGAGCAGGTGGCTGCGTTGCGACGTTGGACCCATCGGACCATCCAGCGGGTGAGCCGGGATCTGGAGGATTTCGAGTTCAACACCGCCATCGCTGCGCTGATGGAGTTCACCAACTACCTGCAGGACGCCAAGGATACCCCTGTGGTTCACCACGAGGCGTGGGATGAGGCCATCCGGACCCTGATGCTGTTGCTGGCACCGTTTGCGCCGCATCTGGCGGAGGAGCTGTGGGAGCGCGTGGGGTATCCGTATAGCGTCCACCAGCAGCCGTGGCCCCAGTGGGATGAGGAGCTGGCCAAAGCGGACACCATCACCCTGGTGATCCAGATCAACGGCCGGGTGCGGGATCGGGTGGACGTGCCGGCCTCCATCACCGAGGAGGAGGCCAGGCGCATCGCGCTGGACCGGGCCAACGTCCGTCGCCACTTAGGCGACCGGCAGCCCCAGCGCATTATCTACGTGCCGGGCCGGCTGATCAACATCGTGGTGGAATGAGGAGCAAACACTTCAGGGATAGCTTAGGAAAGCAAAGAGCAGCCCCGAAATGGGGGATTTGGAATATAATTGGGTTGCCTGCTCCTTATTCTGGCGCTACCGATCGGCCTGAGGGGTCTGATGGGGGAAGGAAAGCGGAGCTATCCCCCGCTTAATGGTGCCGCGGGTCTAATGAAGGCTGATGCTGGGAGGGAAAGTTTAAATGTCCATCACGCTCGATGATCTTCCAACTCTGCTGGCGTTGCTAGATAAGCATCCCGAATGGCGGGAGGCTCTGCGGGCGGTTTTGCTTTCTGAAGAGCTGCTGAAGATGCCTGAGGAGCTTCGACGTCTGGAGGGGGTGATCGCCAAGATCCTGGAAGCCCACCGCTTGGGCGAGGAGGCTCTCGCCGCCTTTCGGATGGAAAGTGAGCGGCGATTTATGGAGCTGGCCGGGGCCCTCACTCGTTTAAGCGAAATGCAGAATCGCTTGTCTGAGGTGCAGGCGCGGATGGAGGAGCGGATGACGCGCCTGGAGGAGCGGGTGGGGCGTCTGGAGGAGGCGGTGGCCCGTTTGATTGAGGTGCAGGCGCGGATGGAGGAACGGATGACGCGCCTGGAGGAGCGGGTAGGGCATTTGGAGGAGCGGGTGGGGCGTCTGGAGGAGGCGGTGGCCCGTTTGATTGAGGTGCAGGCGCGGATGGAGGAACGGATGACGCGCCTGGAGGAGCGGATGATCCGAATGGAGGAACGGATATTGCGGCGTCTTAATGCGTTTGGAGCTCGTTGGGGGTTGCGCAGTGAGCGAGCGTGGCGGGAAGGGATGCGGGCCGTGCTGGAAGAAGCGGGGTTCGAAGTAGAGCGATGGACCGACTTTGATGAGCGGGGAGAGGTCTTCAACTTCCCATCTGATGTAGAAGTGGATGTGGTAATTCGAAATGGACGGGTTCTAGTGGTGGAGCTGCGGACTTCGGTCAGCCGAGAGGCGCTTCCCACCATGGAACGAAAGGTGAGGTTCTACGAAGGCCGAACGGGCCGCAAGGTAGACCGAAGGATTCTGGTGACCCCATGGTATGATCCAGGCGTAGATGAGCTGGCTCGCCGGCTAGGATGGGAGCTCTACGGTGAACCGGAGGAGATCCAGGAATAAGTGCTTCCTTGCTTCAGAGTTTCAGGGATGGGGGCGGGATTGATAAGCCCGCCCCCATCTTTTCCGTCTCTTCGGGAGTTTGCGTAGCCATGATCTGCTGGGCCTCCACGCATGGAGGTGCAGCAACTGGGGTATACTTGCCCTGGTCCTTGATCTATAGGAGAGGGGCTCCCTGGAGGGACCAGGCGCCCGCCGACAGGATGCGAACCTGAACCAGCTGGCCCCGCCAGTCGCGGTCGCCGTCCTCAAAGAACACCAGCTTGTTGTTCCGAGTCCGCCCGAACCACTTCCCCTTCTCGTTGCGATCCTCCACCAGGATCTCCACCGTCTGCCCGATCAGGGCCTCGTTCTTGCGGCGGGAGATCCGTTCGTAGAGCTCCTCCAGCATCCGGAAGCGGCGTTCCTTCTCCTCGGGCGGCACGTCGTCCGCCATGGTGCGCCAGGCCACCGTTCCCGGCCGGGGGGAGTATTTGGCGATGTGCACCACGTCGAACTCCAGCTCCTCCACCAGCCGGTAGGTGTCCATGAACTGCTCTTCGGTCTCCCCGCAGAAGCCCACAATGATGTCCGTAGCGATCGAGGCGTTCGGGATGCGCTTCCGGATCTTCTCCACCACCCGCTTGTAGTCGGCCACTGTGTAGCCCCGGCGCATGCGGGCCAGCACCTCGTCGTTGCCCGCCTGGACAGGGATCTCGATGTGCTCGCAGACCTTGGGCAGCTCGGCCACCGCGTCGATGATCCGGTCGGTCATGAAGCTGGGATGGGAGGTCAGGAAGCGGATGCGCTGGATCCCTTCCACCTCGTGGACCACCTGCAGGAGATCGGCCAGATCTGGGCCGTCGGGGATGTCTTTGCCGTAACGGTCCACGATCTGGCCCAGCAGGGTCACTTCCTTCACCCCCTGTTCGGCCAGGGCGCGCACCTCAGCAGCCACCTGGCCCACCGGGCGGCTCCGCTCGGGGCCGCGGCGGTAAGGGATGATGCAGAAGGTGCAGCCGAAGGAACAGCCGTGCACAACCGGCACATACGCCGTCACCTTCCGGCCGCGCTCGGAGAGGGGCAGCACGAGCTCCTCATCCTGGAGGGCGTAGCGGATCATCCGGTCCATGTCTTCCTGCGCCCGCCCCTCATCGATCCGCCGGGCCAGAAAGTTCACCAGCGGCCGGGGGTCCGCCGGCGGCATGAACACATCGACCCAGGGGAAGGCCCGTCGCAGCCCCTCGTTTCCCTTCACCCCGACGAGGCAGCCCATGACCGCCACCACCCGGTCGGGCCGTCGCTCCTTCAGGGGGCGGACCATATGGAGCCACCCATAGGCCTTCTCCTCAGCCGACTGGCGGACCACACAGGTGTTCACGACCAGCACATCGGCCTGCTCAGGCCGTTCTGCCATCTGATACCCGAGTTTCTCCAAGGCCGAGGCCAGCCGCTCGCTGTCGGCGACGTTCATTTGACAGCCAAAGGTGTGAATGTAATACCGCATCCCTGCGCTTCCTGTCCGGATCCCCCGGAAGGGCTTTGAGCTCCAGGAAATGATCGATTCGCTCATCATTTTAGGGGGATCATCGGGCTCCCGTCAAATCGGAAAGCAGCGCCGGTGTGCCCCAAATCAATCCGGCAACGCTTACTTGGGAGGGATTGCGCTCCCTATTCGCGCCATCGATTCCTCTCCCCCCAGGCCCAGAGGGCCTCGGGGAGAGGAAATCCAGGGGGACCCTTGCCGTAGTGTCTCCATTCGTCAGCAGCTCAGCGCTACCTCGAATCCGCGGGACGATATTCCGGCTTCTGGATCCGCGTCTTTTCCGCAGAGATGGTGCGCCTGCCGATTCGGCGGGCCAGGAGGCCCGCTGGCTCTGTGAAGAAGATCACCAGGACCGGAAGGAGGCGGCCGGATACGATTCCTCTTGAGGGGTGGTGGACGATTCGATTCGCTGGAGGATCTATGGCCAGCCGCTGGAAGGACGGGTATGAACATCCTCAACATTCAGCATGGATACTTAATGAATGGGCCTGTTTCACCCTTCAGCGATCCGTGGAGAAGATCATTAAGGCCTTGGGGCTGGCGCTGGGGCTGACGCTCTGGGGGCATTCTCTGACCGAGATGCTGAAGCTGATCGAGCAGCGCATCCCCGTTCCGCCCGAGATCCTGGATGACGCCCGATCCCTGGACTTTTATTACATCCCGCCTCGCTATCCCAACGGGTTTCCATCCGGAAAGCCCGCGGATTATTTCACGGAAGCTCAGGCGCGGGAGGCACTGGATGCGGCGGATCATATCATCGGGTTCTGTGAAAGCCATCTTCCTGGATCGTGATGCGCTGCTTCGACGGTTGCGGGAGGTCGCCGTTGAGGCCCTGGAGGCTTTTCCAGAGCTCCAGGAGGTGTGGCTCATTGGCTCCCTGGCTGCTGGGACGGCCACGGGCACCAGCGATGTGGATCTGCTGCTTCAGGTGAAGGAGATCCAGGGGAATCCCCTGGAGGCCGCGAAGCCCTATTACTTTTTCTTCTCCCGTCGCCTGGAGATCGCCCTGGATCTTCTGCTGGCGGGCCCGGAGCTCTCCCCCGGCCTGGAGGCGGCTCTGGCAGGGGGCGTTCGGCTAGCCATGCGAGGTGAAACGCGCGATTCCGGGCTGGAAAAAAGGCCTTGATCGGGCAAATCCTCGGTGTCTTTCCCCTTCCCGCCGCCCGAAGGGCGGCGGGAAGGGGAGAAGGGGACCCGGCCCTCTCCATCGGGTCCCTCCCAGCGGAATGAGGGGGACGACCCAGGGGTTGCTCTCCCCGACAGGAAGGGACTATCGTTAGGGCTCCATACGCGGTGCAGGAGCCTCCGGTGGGCGTGGGCCGCGCCCCAGGCGCTCCGCCAGCACATCCATCAGGGTGGGGCGGCCGATCTCCTGGATCTCATAGCGCACCCTCATGATCGGATGTCGCACCCTCAGAATGCGGCTCAGATCCACCGGGGTGGCCGCCAGGACCAGATCACAGGGCACCCGGTTGATCGTCTCCTCCAGTTCCCGGATCTGCTCGGCGCCGTAGCCCATGGCGGGGAGCACCGGGCCTGTTTGCGGGTAAAGCCGATAGGTTTCCTGAATGCTCCCCACCGCATAGGGGCGGGGGTCGATGATCTCGGCCGCGCCGAAGCGGCGGGCGGCCACCACCCCTGCCCCGTAGGCCATCTCTCCATGCGTGAGGGTTGGCCCATCCTCCACCACCAGGAGCCGCCGGCCGCGGATGGCTCCTGGATCCTCCACGAAGATGGGCATGGCCGCCTCGATCAGGATCGCCCGCGGGTTGGCTTGGAGGATGTTCTCCCGAACCTGGACGATGGCCTCCGGAGGGGCAGTGTCGATCTTGTTGATCACCACTACATGGGCCATGCGGAGGTTCGCCTCGCCCGGATGATACCGCAGCTCATGGCCCGGACGGTGGGGATCCGCCACCACAATGTGGAGATCCGGGACGAAGAAGGGGAAGTCGTTGTTCCCCCCATCCCAAAGGATGAGGTTCCCCTCGGCCTCCGCGGCTCGCAGGATCTGTTCATAATCGACTCCTGCATAGACCGTGAAGCCGTTGGCGAGGTGGGGCTCGTATTCCTCCCGCTCCTCAATGGTGCACTCATAGCGGTCCAGATCCTCAAAGGAAGCGAATCGTTGCACGATCTGTTTGCGCAGGTCGCCGTAGGGCATCGGGTGGCGGACGATCACGGGGTTCCATCCGAGCTCTCGCAGGAGACGGGCCACCCGGCGGGTGGTGGGGCTTTTGCCGCTGCCGGTGCGCACTGCGCCGATGGAGACCACCGGCTTGCGGGATTTCAGCTGCGTGGCCTTCGGGCCCATCAACCAGAAATCCGCCCCGGCGGCGTGAGCGATGCTGGCTCGATGCATCACATACTCATGGCTGACGTCGCTGTAGGCGAACACCACGCGATCCGCCTGGAAGCGGCGGATCAGCTCAGGGAGCTCTTCCTCGGGATAGATCGGAATGCCGTTCGGGTAAAGCGGACCGGCGAGCTCCGGCGGATAGAGACGCCCTTCGATGTTTGGGATCTGGGCGGCCGTGAAGGCCACCACCTCGTAGTCCGGGTTGTTCCGGAAGAACACGTTGAAGTTATGGAAGTCGCGCCCGGCGGCGCCCATGATGATCACCCGGATGGGATTGGCCATGGTGAAATCCTCCTTTTCAGCTATTTTGGGGTTGTTCGGGGGTGGGGCTGGGGCCCTTGCCCCCAGCCCCACCCCCGAAAGATGTTTTCTCCCCCTCCCCACGGCCTTCCGGGCCGCAAGGAGGGGGAGAAAGGTGAGGAGGAGCCATCGCCCTTCCGAGCGGTCTTCCGCATCTTTCAAGCTCGAACTCATAGCTGCTCGAAACGCGCTGTGAGGATCTCCCTTGCGGCTTAGAAGGATCCCTCCTCGAGGTCCTTTGGGCCTCATAGCTGAGGATTCCGAAATCCCTAATCTGCGAGGGCCGCCAGCAGCACGCTGAGCAAATAGAGGGCGATTAACGGCACCATCACGATGGACATGTTCACTGGATCCACCGTCGGCGTGATGGCGGCCGCCAGGATGGCGATCATCAACACGGCGAAGCGCCAGGCTCGCAGCAGCTGACGGGCCGTGATCAACCGGGCCTTCGCCAGGGCGAAGAAGGCCAGGGGCATCTCGAAGCTTAACCCCAGCCAGAACATCAGGGAGACCACAAAGGAGAGATAGCTGGAGGGGCGCGGCTCGGTGCGGATGCCGGCGAAGGTGGTCAGGAAGGGGATGGCCACCGGCATCATCACGAAGTAAGTGAAAGCGGCCCCTCCCAGGAAGAGCATGGTGGCCAGCGGCACCAGCAGAAGGATGATGCGGCGTTCGTGGGGAAGCAATCCGACGTAAACGAACGCCAGGATCTGATAGGTGATATACGGGAAAGCCAGGGTGAAGCCGGTCAGCAGGGCCACCCGCATATAGGCAGCGATGCTTTCGGTGACGTCGATCGAAACCAGGCCGGCGCGGCCTCCAACAGGGGCGGCCAGGAAATCGATGACCCGATCCGCCACCAGCAGCCCGATCCCCGTCCCGATCCCCAGGGCGATCAAGCTGTGGATCAGTCGCTGGCGCAGCTCCTCCAGGTGCTCCAGCAACGGCCGGGGCTGATCCTGCGCTGGCGCCTTAACGGTCTTCCGGGCGGTCGGTCGTCGAAGGATTCGCATCCGCAGTCCCGCTTAAGGACGGCAACTGATAGGTGGCAGCCTCCGGCGGGAGAGTGACCTTCGGCTGATCCTGGACGGCCCACTCGACCTCCCGGCTCGCCTCTTGAACCTCAGCCTCCCATTCCCGCCGGAACTCCGCGTAAAGGAGCTGGGCCTGGCGGATCCATCGGCCCAGCTGATAGGCCAGGCGGGGCAGATCCCGCGGCCCTAACAGGATGAAGGCCAACAGGAAGATGAAGGCCAGTTCCATCGGACCAATGCCAAACAGGCTCTCCATCAGAGGATCCTTTCACGGATTTGAGCGAGTTCTGCCAGGTTAGTCATCGCTCCCTGCTCTCTGCCTGAGGGAGGCGATTGCTCTGTCCATTTTTGATTTGGAGGTTTCCGGGGGCAGGGCTGGAGGCTGAAGGCCCCCAGCATCGCCCCCGAAAGATATTTTCTCCCC